>NZ_KB899573.1:0-93634 GCF_000378365.1 Megamonas rupellensis DSM 19944
CAACAAGAAAGATAAAAGAAACGAAAGGGATAATTCTACATTCAGACCAAGGCTGGCAATATCAAAATAAGAGGTATCAGAAGTTATTAAAAGAAAAAGGCATTATCCAAAGCATGAGCCGAAAAGGCAATTGCTTAGATAATGCCGTAATAGAAAATTTCTTTGGTTTACTAAAAAGCGAATTATTCTATTTAAAAAAATTCAAATCTGTTGAAGATTTTATAAAAGAGTTAAAATCTTATATAAAATATTATAATACAAAACGGATAAAGATAAAACTAAAAGGACTTAGTCCCGTAGAATACAGAACTAAGTCTCAATTAGTAGCTTAATTAATATGTCCAATATTTTGGGTGCATATCAGGATATAAAATATTCGTAAACTGCTTTTTTTATTATTTTTTCTATTATTCATAGTATAATTTTAGATAGAAGATAAATTTTAGCGAGGTGAAAAATAATGGATAGTAAAATAGTAAAAGCGATAAAATTAAAAAATCAACCGATTGCAGTATATAGAACGGATATAAAAGAAGATAATGCACTGCAATTTAAAGAAGGTGTTTGGGGCTGTGTGATAGCTATGTTAAATGCAGCTTCTAAAGGCAAAACAGCGATTTTTTCACAAGCTACAACTGCTTGTATGGGTGGTAGAGCAGGTCTTGGATTAAAGGCATATGATTTAGGATATATAGAATATTTTTTATCTACAGGAGCAAATGATGGCAGAGAAGGAGAATGTTATAAGAAAAATCCTGAACTTGCAAGAAATTTTATTGTGAATGTACCAAAAATAAATTCTAAAAAATATGTAGTTTTCAAGCCATTAGAATTGGTAACAGATGAAAATCAACCAGAAATTATTGTGTTTTTAGTAAATGCTGACCAATTATCAGCACTTACAGTCTTAGCAAATTATGACCAAGATACTCAGGATAATGTGGAGTTAAGATTTGGAGCAGGTTGCGCACAATCCATTTTATTTGCTTTAAAACATTTTGAAGAAAATAGTATAAAGTGTACGATTGGATTGACTGACCCGTCAGCTAGAAAATGTATAGATAAAGATATTTTGTCATTTAGTATGCCATATTATCGCTATTTACAATTAGAAGCACAGGTAGAAGAAAGTTTTTTAACTAAAACTACATGGAAAAATTTATCTAAACGTATATAATGAAAAATAAATAAAATTTAATAAAAAAGCAAAGGATAATATAAACAATAGTATCACTTTGCTTTTTTTAGTTTCTTATTTGATGTTATACCAATATAGTATATAATAGAAGATAAAATTTTAACGTGAGGTGGCAATATGCAGGAAAGACCTAGCATTCAACAATTAGAAAATTTTATTATCTATGGAAAAGTGCGCAATTTTGCAACTGCAGCACATAGAGCAAATATAACTCAATCAGCATTTAGTTTTCAAATGAAAAAATTAGAGGAAATGCTCAATATACAGTTGATAACTCGCTCTAATCGTGGCAGTGATTTAACTAGAGAAGGCGAATTTTTTCTGCAAAAAATCATACCGATAATTGATGAATTAGATGAAGCTATTGATGAATTACAAAAATTTGCAGGAAAAGCAGTATATATTAATATAGGTGCTTTGATGTCTATGGGAGATATTTTAATGAATAGACATATCAGCTATTTTAAACAACATAATGATAATAATATCTGCTTTAATGTATATAATCTAGAAGCAAAATCCATGTTAAAAAAATTAGATAGTGGTCAAATTGATATTGCTTCTACTTTTTTATTGCCTCAAATGCATGTAGATGGCTGTGAAAAGAAATTATTCTGCAAAGATGAGTTTGTTTATTATGCACCATGTTTGGATTTAACGCAAGATAAAATAACAGCTGATATTATACAAAGATATCCATTAGTTACACATTCACCAGATTATTTTATGACAAATGCTTTAGAGGATTATTTCGTCAAATTAAAAATACAGCCACATATTGATGCTAGATTATCTACACCATACGCTATCATTCATTATTGTAAGCATAATAAAGTAGCAACATTGATATCAAAGCGTCTTTTACAGGAAATAGGGATTAAAAATGACTATTATGAGTTATTAGAACCACTTAATTTTTCTTCGTATTTATTGTATAAACATGAAAATCCTAAAATTAAAAGTATGGAGATTTTTGTGGATTATATTTTGGATTTATATCAGCAAAATAGATAAATTTTGATTAATTTTAGATAAAAATAATTGATGACTCTCATTAATATCTTAAGCTATACAAATGTAAAATGCATGTATACAATATGAACTATCCTTTAATTAAGATTTTGGAGATGAGAGCATGAGTAGTTCTTCTAAAGAACGTTTGTGGACAAAGGATTTTCTTTTGGACACTGGTATTAATTTTTTAGTTTATTTGATTTATTATTTATTGATGGTAATAATTGCTGTCATTGCTAAAAATGATTTAAATGCTAGTCTAGCTGAAGCTGGTCTTGCTTCTGGTATCTATATTGTCGGTACTTTGATTGCTAGATTATTGGCAGGACAGCAAATTGAATTATTTGGTAGAAAGAAAATGCTATATACTGGTATGGCTTTATATTTGATAACTACTATTTTTTATTTTTACATACCAAATTTAATGATAATGTATATTATTCGTTTAGCAAATGGTTTTGCCTATGGTGTAGTTTCCACAGCGACAAGTACAATTATTGCTAGCTGTATACCTCTTTCACGTAAAGGTGAAGGCATAAATTATTATGGTTTATCTACAAGTGTAGCTGCCGCTGTTGGCCCATTTATTGGTATGTTCATGATGACACGAACTTCTTTTGCAGCTATCATTGAATTATGTGTAGGTTTAATTGTTTTATGTGTAGTAGGTTGTTTCTTCCTCAATATCAAAGAGCTTGAACTTTCTTCAGATGAAAAAGCTAAACTTCGCAAAATCTCTGTAAATAATTTTGTAGAAAGCAAAGTATCTGTAATTTCCTTCATAGGTTTTTGGGTTGCTTTTTGTTATGCAAGTGTATTGAGCTTTTTAGCAGCTTATGCTCAAGAAATTCATTTAGTAGAAGCAGGTACTTTCTTCTTTGTTGTCTATGCTGTAGTAATCACTATATCTCGTCCAATAACTGGTATTATTTTTGATGCCAAAGGTGAAAATTATGTTATGTATCCTTGTTTTGTTTGCTTAGCTATAGGTTTATTCTTATTAAGTGGTACACAAACTGCATGGATGTTATTATTAGCTGGTGTATTCGTAGGCTTAGGTTATGGTACATTCATGTCTAATGGTCAAGCTGTTTGTATAAAATTGACACCTAATCATCGTGTCGGTGTTGCCATTTCTACTTATTTTGTAGCCTTAGATTTAGGTCTTGGTGTTAGTCCATATATCCTTGGAATATTAAGACCAATGCTAGGCTTTGAAGGTTTATATATGGTAACTGGCGTATTGTCTATTATTTGTTTAATTATGTATTTTGCCATGTATGGTTCAAGAAAACAAAATTATGCAGATAAAGAAGAAATAACAGAAGAATTTCATGCAAATGCTAAAATAGCAATTGATGAAAAATAAAGTAGCTACCCTTCATTTTAATAATTTTATCCATAAAAAAGAGTCAATAAGTTTTTTGCTTATTGACTCTTTTATTTTAGATACCACCGTAAATAATTCCGAGGACAAAAATTATAATTGTTAATGGTACATAGATATATTTAGCTGTAATTCCAAAGTAAGCACCGAGAGGTTTTCTAGCAAGTTCTAATTCTTGGCGGATTTCTTTGTAACCTAAAATATAATAAATAGAAAATGCACCTAAAACAGCTCCAAATGGAACAATATAAATAGTTACAATATCCATCCAAGGTCCGAATTTTGGTTCAGCTTCAATGAATACGCCGATAAATAAAGCAATAATAGAACAAAGTGTAACGGCTGTTTTGCGAGAAAGATTAAATCTTGTTTGCCATGATTCACTTACTGCTTCAAACATATTTAATAGACTTGTAATACCTGCGAAAGCTACAGAAACGAAGAATAATATAGCAAATAATTGACCAAATGGCATTTGGGCAAAAATATTTGGAAGTGTGATAAACATAAGTGTTGGACCTGCATTTGGTGCAATATTGAAAGCAAAAACGGCAGGAATGATAGCAAAAGCAGCAAGTAGAGCAGCTATAGTATTAAAGAAAGTTGTGCGAATGGAAGCTTTAGGAATATCTTCAGTTTTTGGTAAGTATGTACCATAGACAATCATACCTGAACCTGTGATTGATAGAGAAAAGAAAGCTTGTCCCATTGCCATAACCCATGTTTCAATATGTCCTAATTGTTCCCAATTTGGTGTAAATAAAAACTCATATCCTGCACCGGAATTAGGTAAAAAGTATACGCGAATAGCTAAAATTAAAAATAAAATAAAGAATAAAGGCATTAAAATTTTATTTACTTTTTCAATTCCTGATGTAGAACCAAACATTAAAATTAAAGCTGTCATTACAATAACGAGAGTATGCCAAAATACACTGCCGAATTCTCCAGTAACTTCTTGTAAGAATACTTCGTGATGACCAGATAGCATTTCACCAGTGATAGACCACCATAAAGCTCTGAGTACCCAACCAATGATGATTGCATAACCGATAGCTATACCAAGTGAGCCTAAAAGAGGTATCCAGCCGAGGCAATAGCCTAATTTTGATTGTTTGATTTTGCTCCAGCAATGTTCATAAGCACCTAATGTACCTGTTTTAGCACGGCGACCAATGGCAAATTCAGCGGATAAACCAACAAGTCCAAATAAGATAGAAAATAAAATATAAGGGATTAAAAAAGCACCGCCACCATATTCGCCTAAGCGATAAGGAAACATCCAAATTGTCCCCATACCTACAGCTGAACCGATACAAGCGAGGATAAAACCTGTACTACTTTTAAATCCTCCATTTTGATGTATATTATCCATAAAAAAACTCCTTTATAGAATTATTAAGAAAAATCATTTATAATTATAACTTGTGTACATATTATTTGTAAAAACGATAATTTCTATAATATAATTCAGTTTTTTCGATGGATAATAAGGAGCAATAAATATAGCATGGAATTAAGAAATTTAAAGACTTTTTTATACGTAGCAGAACAATGCAGCTTTTCGAAAGCAGCAATTTTATTAAATTATTCACAATCAACTGTTACAGCACAAATTCAAAAATTAGAAGAAGAATTAGATATTTTATTATTTGAACGAATTAATAAAACAGTGCGCTTGACCAATGCAGGTCAAGAATTTTTAAAATACGCTCATGAAATCATCAGAACTAGTGAAGATGCCAAAAAAGCATTGAAAAATTTACCGATAGAAACAGGTGAACTCAGAATAGCTATGGCAGAATCTATTGCTAATACTTTTTTCCCTGAGATATTAGAACGATTTCATCAACTATACCCTAAGATAAAGGTAACTTTATATACAGCTGGTACAGATAGTTTATTTCACAAATTAAGGCATAATGAAGCAGACTTGGTCTATACTTTAGATAAAAGAATTTATTCTTCAGAAATAGTTACTGTGATGGAAAAGAAAGAAGAAGTATTTTTTGTAGCTAGTCCTAAACATAGATTAGCAGGAAGAAATTGCTTAATAGAAGATTTATTAGGCGAAGATTTTTTACTAACAGAAAAAGATATGAGTTATCGTAGACATTTAGAAGAATATTTAGCTTCTAAATCTTTGGAGATAAATCCTTTCTTGGAATTGGGGAATGTAGAGATTTTAAAATCTTTGGTAGAGAAAAATGCAGGCATTTCTTTTTTGCCAGAATTTACGATAAAAAGACAGTTAGAAGAACAGCGATTAGTAAAAATCAATATTCCAGAAGTTTTTAAGGTCTGGCGACAATTAATTTATCATAAACATAAATGGGTTACTGCTTCGATGAAAGTAATGATAGATTTAATTAGAGATTATGAATATGATAAAAAGAATTTTAGCCAAAATAAAAGTCTATAGCAAAAGCTATAGACTTTAAATTTTATTCTTTTAGAACTTGTTTAATTAAAAATTCGCTTTTAGGAAGCCAAAACTGCACAAGTGGGCCAGTTAAAAAAGCAGCTATGACTGTACCTATACCAACAGTACCACCTAAGATATAGCCTAAAATAACAAAAAATAAATCACAAGTCATACGTACCCAACGGAATTGAAATTTTTGTAATTTATCAGTTAAGATAATGGCTATTAAATCATTAGGGCCAGTACCAGCGTTGCTTTTGATGACTATGGACATGCCGATAGATAAGATAACGCATCCTAAAATCATACCTAAAATACGCCATGGCAAAGTGGAATCAGCATTGATAAAATCACCTAAAAGCCATGTGAAAAAATCAATGATTGGGCCACCACAAAAAGCACATAAAATAGTACCAGGTTTTACATATCCTTTAGTAGTTAGAAGCATAACGACCAATAAGATACATAAGACAATGACGTGAAAAGTACCTACAGATAGATTAAATGTTCGAGCAAGTCCTTGAATAAATACAGTGAAGGTATCAGTACCAAGCTTGGATAATAAAAATAAAGAAATCCCCAAATGGGCAATGATTAAACCAAGTAATAAAATACTAAGTGCAATAATCCAGTTTTTTAAACTGCGTTTTGATGTATCACTAGCAAATGTAGACATAGAACCTCTTTTATTTTGTAGATTTATTTTGATGAAATATTATATTTCTTCTGGATAAACTAAATTCCATTCACGGCGTAATTTAGTCATGATATCCATAACATCTTGAGTATAAGTAAATTGTAAAAGATCAGTTTCTTCTTCTAAAATGGCTTTTTCCATATCTTCCATTTCATATTGAAGTGCTTTCTTCGTATCACCTACGATGATTTCTTGTTTTTCGCCTGTAACAGCATCTGTAATTACTGCTTTATTAGCACGAGGAAATTCCATGATTTCAATATAAGCTTTTTCACAGCTAATCATAGCTCGTTTTGGTTGTTTAGAATGAAGTGATAAAGCGATTGTTGCCATCTGATTATCTTCATTCATCAATAAAATAGTAGCTTGTTCATCAACGCCTGTAGGTGTAGGAAGCATTTGACTTAAAATTTTTGTTGGTTTACTTTGCATAAAACTACGTGTGAGACTAAGCGCATATACACCGATATCAAGCAAAGCACCACCAGCTAAATTTTTATTGAAAAATCTATTAGTCATATCATAATCTTTGAAACTACCAAAGTTTACAGTAATCATCTGTACTTTACCAAATTCATTATTATGTATCATTTCCCATAATTGTTTATAAATAGGCATATGCCAAATAGTCATAGCTTCAGCTAAAATTAAATTATTTTCTTGAGCGAGTTTAACACATTCATTTAATTCACGACTATTTAAAGTAATGGACTTTTCTACAAATAAATGTTTGTGATTTTCTAAAGCTTTTTTCATGAATGGATAGTGTGTATTATGTGGAGTTGTCAAATAAATAATATCTACATCAGGGTCAGTGAAGATATCTTGAAAATCATCATAAACTTTTTCGATGCCATATTTTTTAGCAAAATCGATGGCTTTACTATGTGTACGATTGCCAACAGCATATAATTTTTTGCCCATGTTTTGTAGCGCTTGAGCCATTTCATTGGCGATTACACCAGTACCTAGAACAGCCCAATTTAATTGTTTGTTAAAAGACATAAGTATATCCTCCTAAAATATATAATTTATTATTATTATAAAAAAAATAAACTTATAAAGGAATACTTAAATGATAAATAAAAATTTTTAATATAAATAAAAGGCTTAGCTAATCAAAAGAAAAGCTAAGCCTTAAAATTTTATTTATTTGTTGTTTTTAATACATAAACTTTAGAGTCGAAATCACAGCTTGTAGGCATATCACTAGATACCTGACCTGCGCTAGGATCATCAATTACAAGACCGATATTCATGAGTTCATCACCATAATAACAATTGCCATCAATATTTTGTTTATAGCAAAAATCAGGATTTAAGCCTTGGAGATAAATTCTGCTATATGGTAAATTGATACCATTTAATACACGATACCAACCAACAATAGCAGTTTCTTTATCTTCGCTTACTACCATCCAAGCAGTTACATTATTTTCAAAAGGACTGCTCAAACGATAGAATGTGCCAAATTGGAAAACTTCACGATATTCTTTCATGAATTTAATTTGTGCTTTTACTTCTTCTTGTTCAGCTGGAGTTAATTTATTTAAATCAAGTTCATAGCCGAATGTGCCAAAGTAAGCAACATTAGCTCTAGTATGAAGAGGTGTTAAGCGATATACTTGATGGTTAGGAGTAACAGAAACATGACTACCGATGGAGCTGATAGGATAAGCAAAAGATGTACCATATTGGATTTTTAAACGTTCAATAGCATCAGAGTCATCACTTGCCCAGCCTTGTGGAGCATAATATAAAAGACCTGGGTCAAATCTAGCGCCACCACTAGCACAAGATTCAAAGAGAATATGAGGAAATTCAGAAGTTAAGCGTTCATATAAATCATATACACCTAAGATATAACGATGGAATACTTCTCCTTGTCTATCAGCAGGAAGTGCGACAGAATAACATTCTGTAATACTGCGGTTCATATCCCATTTTATATAAGAAACTTTTGCTTCACGTAAGATTTTAGCAAGCATATTGTAAATATAATCTACAACTTCTTTACGTGAATAATCTAATACATATTGATGACGACATTCACAAGAATTTCTATTTGGTACATGTAAAATCCAATCAGGATGATTGCGATAGAGGTCAGAATCCATATTAGTCATTTCTGGTTCAATCCAAAGACCAAATTTCATGCCGAGATTTTCAATTCTTTCTGCAAGACCTTTGATGCCATTTGGTAAGCGGTCAGTATTTGGATACCAATCGCCAAGACCTGCATAATCGGAAGTGCGTTTGCCAAACCAGCCATCATCTAATACGAATAATTCTACGCCACATTCTTTAGCTTTGCTAGCGATAGTTACGAGTTTATCTTCATTGAAATCGAAATAAGTAGCTTCCCAGTTATTGATTAAAATAGGTCTAGCTTTATCTCTCCAATAGCCACGAGCAAGGCGTTTTTGGAATAATTTATGGAAAGATTGACTTAAATTATTTAAGCCGTCATCAGTATAAATCATTACAGCTTCTGGAGTTTGGAAAGATGTATTTGGTTCTAATTTCCAATCAAATGTAGTGGGATTAATACCCATTAAAATGCGTGTAACATCATGAGTATCAACTTCTGCTTGAGCTAAGAAGTTACCGCTATAAATTAAGCTAAAACCAATAGCTTCACCTTTATTTTCATCTGTAGTAGGTCGTTTTAAAATAATAAATGGATTGTGTTCATGGGAAGAATGACCACGAGTGGAATTAATAGCAGTGATGCCCTGTTCTAATTTACGCACTTTTAAATGACGTTCTCTAGACCATGTACCAGAGAATTGAAGCCATTCATAATCGCAATCAGGTAAATCAAGACAAAGGCTCATAGCTGTTGTTAAATGAACATCATCTTTACCCTGATTGTAGATTTTAGCACTGCGAGCGATAATGCCATTTTGAGCAAAAATAGTGTAGAGTAAATCTATTTCAACTAAAGTTACAGGGTCTTGTAAATGAATAGTTAAAGTGAGAGCTTCATCATCATTTTCTGTATAAGTAGCAGGTAAATTTTCAAGTTTTGGTTTGCCTTTGCTGATAGAATGACTTTGATAATGGAAGTCAGAAATTTTACTGCCGTTTGGCTGGCAAATTTCAATAGCAGGCTGACGATAATCAGAAGTACCATAAACAGGATATTCTTGACGAATATGGCTCAAAGATATAATATTATGGAATTCTTCAGAAATATAGGAAGTTGTTGGACGAGCACAAGATTGAATTAAATAGGAAAAATCTGCTTTGTCATGTACTTTTTTACCAAAATATACTTGGCTTAGATGACCATTAGGAAGTACAGTCATAATGTAACTAATTTTATCATTAGTTAAATGAAAAGTACGGCTTTGTTCATTAAATAAAATTTGCATCTTAAAAAACGCTCCTTTATAAATATATGAATTTATGGCTTTTCGTAATTAATATCTATAAATTATTATATATGAGAATTTTATGAAAATAAAGATGGCGTTGTTAAGTAAATCAGTTTAAATGTTAAATAAAAACTATAAGAGCAATACTTATAGTTTTTATTTCATTCTATTTACAGGTTTATTAAAAGATATTTTAGGAGAAAAACTTTTACGATACTGTGAAGGCGTAAAACCTTTTTTTGCTTTAAAGGCTTTAGCAAATACTAAAGGGTCTTGATAGCCACAAGAATTAGAAATAGTTTCAATGGATAGCGTAGTTGTATTTAATAATTGTTCAGCACGAGTTATGCGATAATTAGCTAAATATTCTTGGGGAGAAATATTTAAATGTTTGCGAAATAATAAATAGAGGTAATTTCTAGTGATGCAAACATATTTAGCGATATCAGTGATTTTTAAATTATTAGTGTAGTTATTTTCGATAAATTCAATGGCTTTTTTTACATATAGATTATTGTTGTCATTAGTCGGCAATATAGTTTTTATATCTTTACTTAAGATAGAGAAGAAAGAATATAATAGACTTTCTAGCAAAAATTGATTGCTTGTGGCAAAGTTATTATTTTTTAACATATTATGCACAATTTGTTTTAATTCCTCACTATAATTACATTGAAATGTTAGATGATTGGAACTAAGACCGATATCATTTAGATATTGAATAGCTTTAGTGCCATTAAAGCCAATCCAAAGATATTGCCATGGGTCATCTTTATCAGCTTGATAAAATACTTGCAAATGAGGTTCAACTAAAAACCCTTGACCTTGAGATAATTCATAGCAAGCGTTATTTACATAATATTTTCCTTTGCCTTTAGTTATATAGTGAATGATATAATTATCGCGGATACCAGGGCCAAAGCTGTGATTAGGTTCACATTTAGCTAAGCCACAAAAACATAAGTATAAATCAGAAAAATGGCGTTCTGTTATTTGGAGTACATGAGAATTTTCCATAATAATTAACCTCAAATTTAATTTAGTCTTATAATATTATAATATAATAAAACAAATAAGTAATAAAAGGTGATTTTTATGGAAACAAAATGGTGGCAAAAATCTGTTGTTTATCAAATTTATCCGCGTAGTTTTTGTGATAGCAATAATGATGGCATTGGTGATATCAATGGTATTCGCTCTAAATTGGGTTATTTGGAAAAATTAGGTATAGAAGTGATTTGGTTAAGCCCTGTATATTGTTCACCTAATGATGATAATGGCTATGATATCTCCGATTATTATGATATTTCTCCAGAATTTGGGACATTAGACGAGATGAAAGCTTTATTGAAAGAAGCTAAAGCACATAATATAAAAATAATCATGGATTTAGTGGTAAATCATACTTCAGATGAACATAAATGGTTTATAGAAGCAAAAACAAATAAAAATAGCAAATATCGTGATTATTATATTTGGCGAAAAGGTGAAAAAAATAATCCACCAAATGATTTATTATCTTGTTTTGGTGGTTCGGCATGGGAATATGATGAAGCTTCTCAAGAGTATTATTTGCATTTCTTTAGTAAGAAACAGCCAGATTTAAATTGGGAAAATAAAGATATGCGCAAAGATATTTGGCAGATGATGAATTTTTGGATTGATTTAGGTGTTGGCGGTTTTAGAATGGACGTCATCGATATGATTGGCAAAGTTCCAGATTTAAAAATCAAAGAAAATGGACCTAAATTACATGAATATATTCAAGAAATGCATAGAGAAACTTTGCAAGACAAAGATTTATTGACAGTGGGTGAATGTTGGGGAGCAAATCCGCAGATAGCACAGTTATTTTCCAGTCCAGATAGACATGAATTAAGTATGGTATTTCAATTTGAACATATTATGCTTGACCAAGAAGGCTCGGATAAATGGAACTTGAAAAAGCTTGATTTAATTGAGTTGAAAAAAGTATTTACTAAGTGGCAAAAAGAATTAAATGGCAAAGGTTGGAATAGTTTATTTTGGAATAATCATGATTTACCAAGAATTGTATCTCGTTGGGGTAATGACAAAGAATATCGCGTGCAGTCTGCGAAAATGTTAGCGATATTACTTCATGGTATGCAGGGAACACCATATATTTATCAAGGCGAAGAAATCGGCATGACCAATATTGAGTTTAATGATTTAGCCGATTTTGCCGATATTGAATCTGTGAATGCATATAAAGAAAGAATGGCTAATAATATACCTAAAGAAGAAATATTAAAATCTTTGCGTGCCAAAGCTAGAGATAATGCAAGAACTCCTATGCAGTGGAATAGTGATGTAAATGCTGGTTTTAGCAAGGTTAAACCATGGTATAGGGTAAATCGCAATTATATAGACATAAATGTAGAAAAAGCTTTAGCTGATAAAAATTCAATTTTTTATTGTTATCAAAAATTGATTAAGATGCGTAAAGAAAATCCTATTATGATTTATGGTGAATATGATTTATTATTAGCCGAAGATAAAAATATTTTTGCTTATACAAGAAAATATAAAGATAAAACTTGGCTTATAATATGTAATTTTTATGATAAAGAAGTTGATTTTAACTTAGAAGGCACAGGAAAAATCTTAATCAGTAATTATGAAGATACAATAACAGATTTGACAAAAGGTCATTTAAGACCATATGAAGCTGTAATTTATCAGTGGCAGAAATAATAAAAAAGCATAGTTTAATCGTTTTGATTAGACTATGCTTTCTTTTTGTATATTTTTAAGTTGTTGGTAAGTCAGAGGTACAATGAGCGCATTTAGTGGCTTCGTGAGGAATTTCAGATTTACAAAATGGGCAGATTTTTGTTTTTGGCGGTTCTTTAGGAATAGGAATTAATTTGTTTAGCTGTCTAATTAAACAAAAGACTACAAAAGCTAAAATTAAAAATTGGAGAAAATCTGTTAAAAAGGCACCATAAGCAAAAACAGCACCAGCTTTTTTAGCTGTTTCAAGGTCAGCACCTTTTTCAGCAAGTATGAAAGTCGCCTTACTAAGTGGCAGATACATATTGTTGAAATCAATACCACCAGTAAAAATACTGATTATAGGCATGATTAAATTTTTTACAATGGAATTTACAAGCCCTGTAAAAGCAGTACCAATAATCATACCAACTGCTAAATCAAGCATATTACCTTTAAAAGCAAATTTTTTAAACTCAATAAAGAAATTTTTCATAATAATAAAAACCTTTCTAAGCATAATGTATATAATTATAACCTATAAAGGTGAGTATTGAAAAGAAAAAAAGCATTTTTTAACAAATATTGTGCATTATTTTATCTATAAAATATAAATACAAATAAGTATAATAAATACATATTTTTAAGAATGGTGATGACTTTTTGTGAAAAATAAAGTAATGGAAAATTTTATAGATAATAATTATAATTGTTGTCAAGCTATTGTTTGTGATTATTGTGAAGAATTAGGCTTGTCAGAAGATGTAGCATTTAAATTAACAGAAGGATTTGGTTCTGGCATGGGAGGATTAAGAGATACTTGTGGAGCTGTTACAGGCATGTTTTTTGTAATAAGTCTAGCTAATAGTGCAGGTGATAAACATTTACCATTGAAAAGTAAATTTGATACATATAATAAATTTCAAGAAGTAGCAAAATTATTTAAAGAAAAATGTGGTTCAATATATTGTAGAGATTTGAAAAATATGGAGAAGAATAAAATTTTATCTTGTGAAGATTGTGTACAAGTAGCAGATGAAATTTTAAAGAAACACTATTTTAAATAAAATAATATTTTATTCAATAAAAAAGCTAAGTCCTCAAATAAGGACTTAGCTATATTTTTTATCTTATTCCCATTCAATTGTAGCTGGTGGTTTAGAAGTTATATCATAAACTATTCTGTTTACACCAGGTACTTCGTTTACAATTCTACGAGAAACTGTATCTAATACTTCATATGGAATTCTTGCCCATTCAGAAGTCATAGCATCGCTACTTGTAACAGCACGAAGTGCTACAGTGTGGCAATAAGTACGGCTATCACCCATAACACCTACAGAGCGGATGTTTGGAAGACAAGCGAAATACTGCCAAATTTTTTCGGAAAGACCAGCTTTAGCTACTTCTTCACGGAAGATAGCATCTGCTTCACGAACAACAGCGAGTTTTTCTTCAGTTACTTCGCCGAGAACGCGGATAGCAAGACCAGGACCTGGGAATGGTTGACGCCATACGAGGTCATGAGGAATGCCGAGTTCTTCACCTACTGCACGAACTTCATCTTTGAAGAGTTCACGAAGTGGTTCGATAAGATCGAATTGAATATCTTCAGGAAGACCGCCAACGTTGTGGTGGCTCTTAATTGTTGCAGAAGTTTTTGTACCACTTTCAACAATATCTGGATAGATTGTACCTTGAACAAGGAAATCAATTTTGCCGAGTTTATTAGCTTCAGCTTCAAATACACGAATGAATTCTTCACCAATGATTTTGCGTTTTCTTTCAGGATCAGAAACGCCAGCTAATTTACCTAAGAAACGGTCTTTAGCATCAACACGGATAAGGTTCATATCGAATTGTTTACGGAAGATAGTTTCTACTTGATCGCCTTCGTCTTTACGGAGTAAACCGTGGTCAACGAATACGCAAGTTAATTGTTTGCCTACAGCTTTGTGAACTAAAACAGCAGCAACAGAAGAATCAACACCGCCACTTAAAGCGCATAATACTTTTTTGTCGCCAACGATTTGTTTGATTTCTGCAATTTTGCTTTGAGCAAAAGAACTCATAGTCCAATCGCCTTTTAAGCCACAGATTTTGAATAAGAAGTTTTTCATCATCTGCTGACCAAATGGAGTATGTTCAACTTCTGGGTGGAATTGTACACCATATAATTTACGACTGTCATCGCACATAGCAGCAACAGGAGTATGCTTAGTATGAGCAATAGCTTTGAAACCTTCTGGAACTTTTTCTACATAGTCACGATGGCTCATCCAGCAAATTTCATCAGCATTGATACCATCAAATAAAACGCTAGTAGTATCAAGAGTGATGTCCATTTTACCATATTCGCCAGCTTCAGCATGAGCTACGCTACCACCGAGATTATGAGCTGTGAACTGATGACCATAGCAAATACCAAGTACAGGGATACCAAGTTCAAAGATTTTTGGATCAGCCTGTGGTGTATTGTCAGCGTAAACACTGCTAGGACCACCAGTGAAAATAATAGCTTGTGGATTTTTAGCTTTAATTTTTTCTACTGTATAATCATAAGGAACAATTTCACAGTAAACACCGCATTCTCTAACACGACGTGCAATTAATTGGTTATATTGACCGCCAAAGTCAATAACAAGAACCATTTCATGAATTGTGCTCAATTTTTTACCTCCTAATAATAAAAAACGCTCTCTTTACAAAAATAGTTTACTATACAGTAGTTTTTCTGTAAAGAGAGCTTTTATATTTGTTGCTATTTATTAAGCGAAATTTAATTTAAAATTAAGCTTTACCGTCACAACCAAGAACTTCTTTAATTTTGTGAGAAACGATTGCTTTGATGTTAGTTCTACCGTCAGCAACATATTGACGTGGGTCAAAATGATCAGGATGATCGTTGAAGTGTTTACGAATACCTGCAGTCATTGCAAGACGAAGGTCGGAGTCGATGTTGATTTTGCAAACAGCCATGGAAGCAGCTTTGCGGAGTTGGTCTTCAGGAACACCAACAGCATCTGGCATATGACCGCCATTTTCGTTGATAATTTTAACGAAATCTTGAGGAACGGAAGAAGCACCATGTAAAACGATTGGGAAGTTAGGAAGACGTTTAGCAACTTCTTCAAGAATGTCGAAACGAAGTGGAGGTGGTACTAAAATGCCTTGTTCATTTCTTGTGCATTGGTCAGGAGTGAATTTGTAAGCACCGTGGCTAGTTCCGATAGCAATAGCTAAGGAGTCAACACCTGTTTCTTTAACGAATTCTTCAACTTCGTTAGGATCAGTGTAATGAGCTTCATGAGCAGCTACTTTAACATCATCTTCGATACCAGCTAACTGACCAAGTTCTGCTTCTACTACTACGCCATGAGCGTGAGCATATTCAACAACTTCTTTTGTTTTTTCAATATTTTCTTTGAAGCTGTAGTGGGAACCGTCGAACATAACGGAAGTGAAACCGCCATCAATACAAGATTTGCAAGTTTCGAAATCTGCACCATGGTCGAGGTGTAAAGCGATTGGAAGACCAGTGTCTTCAATAGCAGCCTGTACAAGATGTACAAGGTATTGATGTTTAGCATATTTTCTAGCACCAGCGGAGCACTGAAGAATTAAAGGAGCGTTTAATTCTTTAGCAGCTTCAGTGATACCCTGAACGATTTCCATATTATTTACGTTGAATGCACCAATAGCATAATGGCCTTCATACGCTTTTTTAAACATTTCTTTTGTTGTTACTAATGGCATTAAAAAAACCTCCATAGACAAAATTTAAATTTCAAGACTATTATAGCATAAAATTTGTTTATTTGTATATCAAAATCTGAAAATTATTTAATTCAGACAATTCTTGTAATCTATAAATATTTTTTATAATAAATTATAGTTAAATCCGTTATGATATAATTTTAAAATAAATATAATTTTTATTTAAGTAGGTGAGCATATGAATATTGAAAAATTGTCTATAAAACAGATAAAGGATTTAATGGTTAAAGAGTGTAATGAAGAATTATTGACAGCGATAAAAAATGATGCCCGTAAAGGTGTACAAAGTATATATAAAAGTTATCAACGAGAAATGAAAGAACGTCAGCGAGTGGCTAATTTATATACTTTTGAAAATGAATGTAGAGCTAATGGTTATAAATTAATCGCTGGCGTAGATGAAGTGGGTAGAGGACCGCTCGCTGGGCCTGTAGTAGTAGCTAGTGTTATTTTGCTGGAGAATTTTTTTATTGAAAAAATAAATGATTCCAAGAAATTATCGGAGGCAACACGTGAAAAAATTTATGATATCATCATGGAAAATGCGATAGCTGTAAATAGAGCGATTATCGATGAAAAAACTATAGATAGAGTAAATATTTATCAAGCTGCAATGAATGGTATGTATGAAGCTATTTATGGATTAAACCCTAAACCTGATGCAGTATTAATTGATGCTATGCCTTTAGAAAGTTTGGATATATATCATCAATCAATAATTAAAGGTGATTCAAAATCTGCTTCGATTGCAGCAGCTTCCATTGTCGCTAAAGTGGAAAGAGATAGAATGATGAATGAATTTGATAAGATTTATCCACAATATGGCTTTGCTAAAAATAAAGGGTATGGAACAAGTGAACATTTAGAAGCTTTAAGAAAGTATGGACCATGTGAAATTCATCGAAAATCATTTGAACCAATAAAATCAATGGTGATGCAGAAATAAGGTATTTGTATGAAAAATATGGGCTTATGGGGAGAAAATAAGGCTGTAGAGTTTTTAAAGACAAAAAATTATACAATATTGACGAGAAATTATCATAGTAGATTTGGTGAAATAGATATTATAGCAAGGAAACAAAATACAATTATTTTTGTTGAAGTAAAGACTAGAAAAAATACTGCATTTGGATTTCCTGCGGAATTTGTGGATTATCAAAAACAACAAAAAATTATGAAAACGGCTCAATTATATATAAATGATAATTTTAATGCAGAATTTGATTATAGATTTGATATAATAGAGGTATTTCACTATGATGATAATAAGGTGAATTTTAATCATTTGAAAGGAGCATTTGAGCTTTGAAAACAAAGGGTTTTGAGCGAAAAAGACGTATTATAGTTGGTGTATCAGGGGCAAGTGGTGCGATTTATGCCTATAGATTGATACAAGTCCTTGCTGATAGTGGAATTGAAGTACATTTTGTGGCTTCAAAAGCAGGGCTTGAAGTATTAGAGTATGAATGTGGTTTAACTATGGTTCAATTGACACAAATGGTTCATAAGATTTATGATGTAAATCGAATTGATAGTGCAATAGCAAGTGGTTCTTTTCCTTGTGAATCAATGGTTATTGTACCTTGTTCCATGAAGACTTTAGGGTCTTTAGCAAATGGCATTGCTGGAAACTTACTCACTAGAGCAGCTGATGTAACTTTAAAAGAAGGTCGTAAGCTCGTTTTAGTAACAAGAGAAACACCAGTACATGCTATTCATTTAGAAAATATGTTGAAATTATCACATGCAGGTGCAAGGATAGTGCCAGCATGTCCAGGTTTTTATCATCGACCACAAACTATTGAAGAATTAGTTGATATGTTGGTAGGTAAAATATGTGATACTTTAAATGTAGATAATGATTTATTTGAACGTTGGACAGGACCAAGTGAAGTTTAAATTTTATTTGGGATAATTTATTAATAACAAATTGCATATAAAGGATATTGATAAATCACCCCAAAATATTATGGGGTGATTTTATGTTTGCAAAAACTTATGGGGCAACAACACTAGGTATAGATGGTGTACTCATAGAAGTTGAAGCTGATGTAGCAAATGGATTGCCAAAATTTGAAATAGTAGGTTTAGCAGATGTTGCAGTAAAAGAAGCTAAAGAAAGAGTTCGACCTGCTATTAGAAATACAAATGTCAATTTAGTGCCTAAGAAAGTAACGATAAATTTAGCTCCTGCCGATTTGCGCAAAAATGGTTCATCTTTAGATTTACCGATAGCTATAGCACTTTTGGAAGCATATGGATTTTTACCTAAGGATTGTTGTAGTGATAGTTTATTAGCTGCTGAATTATCTTTAGATGGTCAAGTAAAAACAATAACAGGAATTTTATCTATGGCTATTTTATGTAAAGAGCTTAAGTTTAAAAAATTTTTTGTAGCTAAAGGTAATGAACAAGAGGCTTTGTTGGTAGAAGGTATTGACGTATATGCTATAGCTACATTGTCAGAGCTAATAGATTTTTTACAAGGAAAAATAAAATTAAAACCAGCAAAAAGACAAAAGAGGTTATCTCAAGATATGCAATTCAAAGAAGATTTTGCTGATGTGCAAGGGCAATTTTTAGCGAAAAAAGCTTTGGAAATAGCGGCAGCAGGTGGCCATAATGTATTGATGGTGGGAGCACCAGGAACAGGGAAGACAATGCTTGCCAAGCGTTTAGCAACAATTTTACCACAAATGACATATCAAGAGGCTTTGGAAGTAACTAAGATTTATAGTATAGCTGGATTGTTATCAAGAGATAGTGGATTGGTAACGAAAAGACCTTTTCGCAGTCCACATCATACAATTTCTAGTGCTGGTATCATTGGTGGCGGTACTATACCAAAACCTGGAGAAGTAACTTTAAGTCATAATGGTGTTTTGTTCTTAGATGAATTACCAGAATTTAGCAAAGCTAGTTTAGAAGCATTAAGACAACCATTAGAAGATGGAGAAGTCATGATAACAAGGGTAAATGCTTCTTTAAAATTTCCTTCACGAATGATTTTAGTAGCTTCTATGAACCCCTGCCCTTGTGGTTATAAATATGATAATACACGCAATTGTACTTGTAGTGATTATGAAATAAAACGCTATACAAAGAAAATATCAGGGCCATTGCTCGATAGAATTGATATACAAATTCAAGTGCCACGAGTGGAATATAAAGATTTTGTAACAGATAAAAAAGCAGAGTCTTCAGAGCAGATACGCCAACGCGTTGAACAAGCAAGGCAGATACAATTAAAAAGATTTGCTCAAGCCAAAATAGTTTGTAATGCTCAAATGTCGCATGCTATGATAAAATCATATTGTAAATTAACAGCTAAGGCACAAGATATGTTAAAAATTGTTTTTGAACAGATGAGATTGAGTGCTAGAGCTTACGATAGGATTATTAAAGTGGCACAGACTATAGCGGATTTAGATAATAGTGAATATATAGAAGATAAACATATAGCAGAAGCCGTTCAATATCGTAATAATTTTAATTTACAAGAAAAAATTTAAAATTAAAGTAAAGGAAGCGAAATTATGGTATTTACAGGAAAAACAAAAAATTTAGGAGTAATTGGTTATCCTATAAAACATTCATTATCGCCAGTTATTCAAAATACAGCTATACAAAAAGCAGGTATTGATTATGCATATATTGCTATGCCGATAGCTCCTGAGGATTTAGAAAAAGCAGTAATAGGGTTAAAAGCATTAAATTTTACAGGATTTAATGTAACTATTCCGCATAAAGTAAATATCATGCAGTATTTAGATGAAATAGATGAGATGGCAAAATTAATAGGAGCTGTAAATACTGTACATATAAAAGATGGTAAATTATATGGATATAATACAGATGCTATTGGTTTTATCAATCCATTAGTAAAGGAAGATGTGGAAATAAAAGATAAAACAGCTGTGATTTTAGGAGCTGGTGGAGCTTGTAGAGCAGTTGTTTGTGGCTTGATAAAACAAGAAATAAAAAATATCATCTTAGCCGTTAGAAATCCAGCAAAAGCACAATTATTAGCAAATGATTTTAATGATTTAGTTGATATAAAAGTGTGTGATTGGCATAGTGAAGAATTTAAACAATATTTAGCTCAAGCTGATTTATTAGTAAATACTACTCCTTTAGGAATGGAAGGCAATATCGATAGTAAACCACCTGTTGCTTGGGAAAGTGTAAAAAAATCTGCGTTTGTTTATGATATTGTATATATCCCTGCTGAAACTAAATTTTTACAAGAAGCCAAAGAATATGGGCATAAAATATTAAATGGTGAAAGAATGTTAGCTGAACAAGGAGCAGCAGCACTTCATTTATGGACTGATAAAGATATAAATGTGGATATCATGGTGAAAACGTTACATGATTATTTGAATAAAAATAAATAAAGGTTTGTTTAGACCGCTATGAACATAGATGTATGGGTGAGATTGAGATGAGGCCTGTACATCTATTTTTATTTTAGAAACGAAGATGAAGTAAATGGAAATAGAAAAGGATTTGGAGCAATTATCATTAAAAATAATGAGAAATTTGCAATTACAGGGCAAACATAATATATTGCAAGGTTATCGTAATAAATCACCTGTAGCTGATTTTATAGATTGTTTGTTAGAAAATGCCTATAAATTGCAAGCTAGTGATATTCATTTAGAGCCACAGGAAAAATATTTGCAAATTCGCTATAGAATAGATGGAAAATTGATATTGATTTATAAAGCTTCAAATAAGATCAGTAACTTTTTGATATCATATTTAAAATTGATAAGTAATCTAGATATAGCAGAAAAGCGTTTGCCACAAGATGGAAAATTTATTTTTCCTGCTCAAAATATAGATATCAGGATATCTACTATACCTGTACTTTTTGGCGAAAAAGTGGTTTTGCGACTATTGGGGAATAAAGAAAATCTGTTGAATTTAAATCAAATGGGATTTTCTAAAATGAATTTAAAATATTTTAAAGATATGATAAGTGCTTCAAGTGGTCTTATTGTGATAACAGGCCCTGTAAATTCTGGAAAATCTACTTTACTTTATGCTAGTTTAAATTATTTGAATAGGTTAGATACTAACATTATTACGATTGAAGATCCTGTAGAGTTAAATCTAGATGGTATAAATCAGATGCAAATAAATCAAAAAGCAGGCATGGATTATGCTGTAGCTTTGAAAGCCTCACTTAGACAAGACCCAGATATTGTAATGATAGGAGAAATAAGAGATGAAATGGTAGCTAAGCAAGCGATAACTACGGCATTGACGGGTCATTTAGTATTAACTACTTTGCATACTAAAAATGCTTTGGGTGTGCCAGCTAGATTAATTGATTTAGGAGTCAGTCCTGTGATGCTTAGCATTGCTTTATTAGGTATGACCTCACAGCGATTAGTGAGAAAGATTTGCCCTAAATGTAAAGTTAGTTATAAACCAAGTGAAAATTCTTTAGAAGCATTTTTTTTAGGAAAAGATTTTTATTTAGGTATGGATTTATATAAGGGAAAGGGGTGTAAATATTGTAATTATACAGGTTTTTTAGGTCAAATAGCTCTGCAAGAGATTTTAAGACCTACAGAAAAAATGAGATATTTAATCAGTAGAGATGATGTTGATGTGAATTTAAAACGAGAGGCGAGGTTAACAGATTTTAAATCTTTATTAGATGATGGAAAGATGAAAGTTTTACAGGGCATAACTACAGCTCAGGAAGTATGGAAAACTTTAAATGGAGTATATCAAATAAATGAAGTTCCTAGAAATTTTACAAAAAGCGATAGCGTGTAAGTGGTCAGATATTCATTTAACTACTGACAAAAATATATATTATCGCCAAAATAATAAGTTGAATATTTGGGAAGATGAATTTTTTACAAGAGAAGATTTTAAGGAAGTGATAGAAAATACATTAAATGAAACACAGAAAATGCTATTTAGGCAAAATAAAGTGATAGATTATGCTTATGAATTTAATAATAGAAGGTTTAGGATAAATATCTATATGATTTATAAAGGCTATGGTATGGCTATTAGATTGATAAATGATAATGTAAAGCCTATAGAGAATTTTTATCAGCAAAAAGTCTTGCGAGATATTTTGCATAATGATAATGGTTTAATACTGATTTGTGGTGCTACAGGAACAGGAAAATCAACGACGTTAGCTTCTATGATAGAGTATATAAATCAAAATAAATTTAAGCATATCATAACTTTAGAAGAGCCTATAGAATATGTATTTACTAATAAGAAATCATTAATTCATCAAAGAGAATACCATGTAGATTTTGAAAATTTCAGTGAAGCTATAAAGATGGCAATGCGACAAGACCCAGATGTGATAATGGTAGGAGAAATAAGAGATACAGAAACGATGAAAGCTTGTTTAAATGCTGCTGAAACAGGTCATCTAGTTTTAGGAACATTACATGCTTCTTCGGTGATAGAAGCGATAATACGCATGGAAAGTTTTTTTAATCAAGAACAGATAGAAGCTATTAGTATGCAGATTGCAAGTTCGTTAAACAGTATTATCATTCAAAAATTAATCCCGACGATGGATGAAAATTTAGTTTGTTGTATGGATATTTTATTGGCAAGTACAGCAGTCAAAAATTTAATCAGTAAAAATCAATTATCACAGTTGATTTCGCAGATGCAATTAAATAGACAAAATGGTATGCAGTTTATACAAGATGATATAGAAAAATTAGTTAAAGCTAAATTAATAGATGAAAAAATAGCAAAGAAGTATATAGGTTAAGATGATGACTAAATTTTTTTATATAGCAAGAGATTATCAACAAGGCAATTTAATAAAGGGTTCTTTAGTAGCAAATAATAAATTGGAGGTGATTGATTATTTAAGGCGAGAACAATATTTGATAATAGCTATACACAATAATGATATCTATAGTATAAAAGAATATATAAAAAGCATAGGAAAAGATGAGAAGATTACTAATAAACAAGTGATTTTACTTTGCCAGCAATTGTCAATTATCTTAGAGTCAGGAATAGATATTATAGAGGCTTTAAAAATAGTTAAGAATAATTTACGTGATAAAAATATAAAAAATTTTATAGAAAAAACAATTATAGGCTTAAATGAAGGTGAAAATTTATCTGCTATATGGCAAAAAAATTTTAATTTACCTGCGTATTTAATAAGTTCAATAAATATAGCAGAACATACAGGTCTATTAGCAGAAGCATTGAAAGACACAGGAGTTTTTTTAGCCAAAGAATATGAATTAAAACAAAAATTGAGGCAGATATGTATTTATCCAGTTTTTTTGTTGTGCGTTCTGGCAATAGTAATTATGTTGATGATTTTTTTAGTCATTCCAGCATTTGCAGATATTTTTCAACGTATGCATATTGATTTACCTTATTTAACAGTAACTATTTTATCTATAGGTTTAAATATAAAAGCTCATTTTATAAAATTATGCACATTCTTATTGATGATTTTTATAGCTATTATTTTGGTAGGGCAAAAAGATAAATTAAGATTAATTTTTTTGAAATATATATTAAAATTGCCTGTATTTGGTGATTTCTTGCGAAAGTTTTATTTAGTAAATATAGTTAATCAGCTAATTTTTTTATTGGGAAGTGGTATCAGTATAGATGAAGCTTTAAATATTATGTTAAATAGCAATCACAATATATTAGTACAAGACAATTTAAAAACGGTGCAAAATTTAGTAAAGCAAGGTTTTTCATTAGCTGATGCTTTTGCTAAAGTTTCGTTGAGCGTAAATATTTTACAAGAATTCATAGATATTGGCGAAAAAACAGGTATGTTAAAAGATATATTGTCTTATTTAGTTAGTTTTTGGGAAAAAGAATTAGATAATACAATAAAGATATGCTTGCAACTATTAGAGCCGATATTGATGATAAGCGTGGGCTTTATTGTGGGAGTATTTATTATAGCTATTATTATGCCTTTATTTGATTTGGTAAATAATATTGGTTTATAAATTTTTAGTTATTATGAGAAAGAATGATAAAAATGATGAATAAAATTGAACAATTAAAACTAAGTGAAGATGGTTTTACTTTGATTGAGATGATGATTGTTGTAGCAATTATTGCTATTTTGACAGCAATAGCCCTACCGAAATTTAATGAATCTTTAGCTATGGCAAATACATCTAGAGTACAAGCTGATTTGCAATCTTTAGATACAGCAATAGCAATGTATAAAGTCCAAAATAATAGAGCACCACAGGATATAAGTGATTTAGATGAATATATTGATGTAGAAAATATAAAGGCACCTACTGGAGATGTATATGTAAATGGCGTTTTGACTTCTAATGAAACAGGAGAAAATTATAGTCTAAATTCAGATAAAACAAATGCTACTTTTATGGGAAAAACTAGAATGGAATTTGGTAAAAATACTGGTGAATAATATTCATAAATAGAGATAAATATTAAAGAGATAAGTAATAAAATGGAAGCAAGTTTTATTTATGATTTGATTGTTTGTATGTATTTAGGCAAAATTGCTTGGGTAGATTTTAAGACTTTGAAAATAAAAAATAAGAGTTTATTATATCTAGGATTGATTTTAGCTATTCGATTAATGATTTTTAATATAAATTTAGAAAAAGTAATCTATGCATTATTAATCAATTTAATTATCTTTGGTATGATATATTTTTACCCTAAGCAATTAATGGGTGCAGGAGATTTGAAATTAGCTTTAGTTTTAGCTTTATGGTGTAATTATCCTCAATGTATAGTGGCGATATATGTAAGTTTTATTTTTGGCGGAGTTGTAGCCATTTATTTTTGTTTAAGGAATATAAATAAAGTGAGTAAAAAAGAAAAGATATCTTTTGCACCAATGCTTATCTTAGGAAATATCATAGCTTTTTTTGAAGCTGATGATATTTTAAATTTGTGGCTTAGTTTTATAGGTTAATTGCAAATGTGGTATATAGAATTAATTATAATGACAGGGATTATAGCATTGTTTACACAGAGTGTGATATTTGTTGATTTTGCCAGTGAAGAACAGCAGGTCAATAATGAAGCAATAAATTTAGTCAGTATATTGATGAATGTGCAGGAGCGTTCAAGAAATTATCATTATATGAAAGATAGTGATTTTAGACCACATTGTTATATTTATAGAGATAAATATATATTGAAATTAAATGAAAATACAGTAGAAGAAGTATATTACTTGCCTGATGATATAAATATAGATTTTGATGATAATGCTAATTTTTATGTTTTTCGCCAAAATAGTTTATACAACAGTTGGCCAAATAAAACGATAAAAATTTATAGTGGAAATACAGCAAAATATATTGTGATAAATCGTGTGGGTAGAATACGTATAATAAATTCTTATGAGGACTCATCATGAATATGTGGCAAAATTTAAATAAAGATGAAAATGGATTTTTGCATATAGAATTATTGATTTTGATGGCTATATTGTCTAGTGTAGCAATGATATATATTTGTATGGGAATTTTGAGAAATCAACAGTTAAACAATGGTTATAGAATGACGGCGATATATTTAGCACAAGGATATTTAAATCTCATGGAAGAACAAAAAGCAAATATTATTCCCAATCAAATAGAATGTAATGGTATGAAATATATGATAAAACAAAATGAAATTTTTCAAGATGATATAGATGAAATCAGTATTGAAATAAGCTGGCGCTATCATGATCAAGAAGAGATGGAATATCAAGAAAGAGAAATTAAAAGAGAAGCTATTAAATGAACAACAAGGCTTTATTGTAGGTGATGCATTGATAATTTTGCCGTTAATTTTTAGTTTAATAATTGCTATTTTAGTCATAGTGCAAGCCATTAGCAGTAGTATCTTTAACTATATTGACAATTGGATATTGCAAGAACAGACGAAAAATATTTTGGAGAATATGGCAACAGAAATTACTTATGCTGATGAAATCATAGACCAGATAGATTTTGCACATAAAGAAACATTGATTATTGCGACAAAAAGAAGGGCTACAGCTAATTCTGATGATATGGAAAAATATATCGGTTTTCGCAAAGAAGGAGCGATTATTTATCGTTGTGAAATATCCAAATTGAATAATGATATATATACTATTCGAGCAAAACAGCCGTTAAATAGCGAAAATTATTTTGGTAATGATAATATAAGTTATAGTTGTCGTAAAATTGGCGATGACTTATATCAGTTAGATGTAATTGGTAAAACTTATAGAACTAATCAAGAATTTAAACTTACTACAGTAGTTTTACAGCGAAATGCAAAAATAATGGATAATGTAGAGCCTTAATCGAAGAAATAATTGAAGAAAAATGAGGGTTTAATCATGGACAAAGAAGATGGTATGATAAGTATTTCTATGCTGATTGTTTTGAGTTTAATGGCTGTTTTTTCTTTGTATATTTATAGATTAAGTCTTACAGAAAATGATAGTTTAGAAATATTAAAAATGAATATGCAGACTAAAAATTATACAATAAGTGAGAGTTTAAATTTAATTGATATATATAAATATGATAAAGAAAAATGGCAAGATGATTGCATGAAGGCACAAGGTAAAGATGAATTTGATGAGGCTATTGTAGTAGATGAAAAGACAGTAATGGATAAACAGATGAAAAAATCTGTAAAGATAAAAGCATATTTAATGCAGATATATAATCAAGATATATACAAATTAATTGTAGAAAGTAATTTAGAAGATATTACAAATCAAAATTGTATTTATTTACAAAAGAAAGATGATGATTGCATTGTACAGCGTTGGGAACGTTAAAAGAGAGTTAAAGAAAATAGGAAGAAAATTATATATAAGAGATTTTGCTAAGTTTATATTTGCTTATATAGAAGAAGATAAACTTTCTTTGCTGACAGTGCAGAAAATAACTGATGATAGATGGCAAATCATTCATTTTTATGCGGAAAAAATTCAGAAAAATAATGAAGATATTAATTTTTATCAAGAGATTTTATATAGATTTTATAAGGAACAAGAACGAGAAAATATAAAATATTTAGTGATAAACTTTGCTGAGCAAAAACAGCAGATTTTACATTATAGTTTTCCTCGTATGCCTTTGTCGGAAATAAAAAAAGCCCTGTATTGGGAGTTACAGGAAGATATAAAGTTAAAGGAGTATTATTATACATATACATTAGAAGATGAAAAAGAAAATTATAATTTAAAAGTGAATTTAATTAATAAGAATTTAGTGGATTTATGGCAACAATTGGCAAAAGAGCAAAATCTTAATTTGTATAGTGTATTTTGTCAAAATGATGTAAAAATAGATGTGATAGCAGAAGATGAATATATAAAGAGGTATAGAGTAGAAAAACAAAGTGATATTTTTAATTGTGAGCTACAAATAGATAGAGAATTATTGGCGGAAATAGAAGATTTTGATGTGATAAGTAAAATTTTAGTATGTTTTTTACAGCGACAATATCAAGAATTTTTGCCTAAAAAACAACAGTTGAGTTGTTTAAATTGGCAAAATATATATTTATTGTTGATAACTATTTTATTATCTTGTAGTTGTTGTTTAGGTGGTTATGCAATTACAAAATATTATCAAGCAGAAAGACAGGAACAAAATATAAAAGAAGAAATAGCTTTAGTACAAAATGATATAGATGATATAGAGCAGCTAAAACAACAAGAAGCTTTAATTAAAGATAAACAAAAATTAGTACAGAATTTAGAAGAAAAATCAGTGAATATATATGCTATTTTAATTAATTTAGGTGCAAATACAGTAGATGATGTAGCTTTAACTGATTTGAAGATAAAAGATGGAAAAATTTTTTTGAAAGGACGAGCGAAAAATTATCAAAATATAGCTGTATATAAAGAGAAATTATCGGAAATAAGATTTTTCCAAACGAGTGAAATTGGAGAGATAAAGATTAATACGGAAGATAATTTATTGGATTTTACGATGAAGATAGTGATGAGGTAAAATGAAATATAAAGATTATAAACATTTAATTATTTGCATAAGTATCATTAGTCTATGGATAATGATACTATTTTTTTTAGGAAATATAGTGAGTTCGAAAATAGATATATTCAATACTGAAAAAAATCAACAACAAGAAGAATTAATAGGTTATTATGATTTTATGGCAAAAAATAAAAGTATAGATAGTTATAGAGAAAAGATAAATTTTAATTTAAATTTATTGACAGAAAAAATACCGCAAGAGATAGATGAAGAAAAGTTTTTATTACAATTAAATGATATGGCAAAATATTCATCAGTGAATATCATAGAAATGATGCCTAAAAATAAGAGTACACAAGATAATTTAAAGCAGGAAGAAATAGAACTTGTATTGCAAGGTGATTATTTTGCTATAGTTGATTTTTTACATCAATTGAATTTAAATAGTAGATTGGTAAGTATACAAGATAGCAATATTTTTATACAAAATAATACGATAAATGCGAAATTAACTTTACAAATTTATGCGAATAATTAATAATAGATAAAGATAAATAAAATCTGTTATAATTAAATAGAATATTTTTATATTTAAATTTTATACTTAATATAGATGGGAGTAGTAATCTATATGTTGATACAGCTAGAAGGTCTTATAAAAACTATAGGCATATTAGATGTCTTTGATATTTTAATTGTGGCATTTATTTTATATCGAGTGTATAAAATGTTAGAAAATACACGAGCGATAACCTTGACAAGAGGTTTATTGATATTATTACTTTTAGCGATTATTACTAGTTGGCTTGAATTGCATGTTATAAACTGGTTATTACAAAAGATTGTTACTTTATTATTTGTAGCATTGCCAATTGTATTTCAACCAGAATTGCGACGTGCTTTAGAGCATATAGGTGAAGGTGGATTTTTCAAACGTTCAATGTTGTTGAACTATGAAGAAGCTTGTTCGTTAGTATCAGAATTGGATAAGGCTGTTACAAAATTATCATCTACAAAAACAGGAGCATTGATTGTACTTGAGCGCAATATGGGTTTAAATGATATTTGTGCAAGTGGAATAAAAATTGATGGGATTGTTAGTGCTGAATTTTTACTAAATGTATTTATCCCAAACACTCCACTACACGATGGAGCAGCCATTATACGCGGTAATCGTTTGATTGCAGCAGGTTGTTTATTGCCACTTACTGATGATAGGTCATTGAGCACAGAGCTTGGTACTCGCCATCGTGCAGCTATAGGTTTATCAGAACAATGTGATGCTGTAGTTGTTATTGTCAGTGAAGAGACAGGAACAATTTCTGTGGCTGAAGCTGGTAGAATATATCGTCATTTAGATTCTGAACAGTTAAAACAATATTTGATGCCAATATTTTCACCAAGAAAGACAACCTTAAAAGAAGCTGTCTTGAAATGGAGGCAAAAAAAATGATAAGTTTTTTTAGAAAAAATCTTCCAGAAAAATGTTTAGCACTTATAGTTGCCATAGGTTGCTGGATTTTTGTAATGAATGACCAAAATCCGCAGATTGAAAATACTTATACAGTGCCAATTGGAATAGTTAATGCACCAGAAGGATATCAAATATCCAAAGATGTTGAAGAAGTAAAATTGAAAGTGCGTGCACCACGTTCGCTATTTTCAAATGTAGAAACATCTAGCTTCAGAGCTTATGTAGATTTAAATGGTGTGGAAAATGGAATTCATGATTTACAGATACAGACAGTTTTACCTAGTGGTTTTGAATTGATTTCAGCAGGTCCAACAAAAGTATCTATAAATGTTGATAAAATTGAGCAAAAAGAAGTACCTGTTCGCTTGAATTTATCTGGTATTCCAGGTGATGGCAAAGTGGTAGCAAGTGTAGAACAGTCTTTACAGAATATAACAATTGAAGGCCCTGTTAGCATTTTAAATAAAGTAACAGCGGCAGTAGGTTATATTGGTGTAAATGGAAATAATGAAAACTTTAGTGTAACAGTGCCACTTATTGCAGTTAATGACAAAGATAAAGAAGTGGAAGGCGTTAAGCTATTACCTAAAACAGTAGATGTTTCCATTATTTTGGCTAAAGGTTTAAACAAAAAAATTATCGATATAAAACCGACATTGATGTCTGATTTGCCAATGGGTTATATCTTAAAATCAGTGAAGGTAGAGCCTGAAAAAATAGAAGTTAGTGGTAATCCTGATATTATTGGCAATATGACTTATTTATCCACAGAAAATATATCTTTGGCAAATGTTACAAAATCGACGAAACAAACAGTTAATTTAATTGTGCCAGAAGATATAAATGTTCCTAATCAGGAAGTAACTGTATGGATAGAAATAGAAACAAAAGAAAATAAAACTGATAATAAAACAAATAAATAAAGTTAAAATAAGATGAAGTAGGTTTGTTAAATGATAAGAATTAAAAATTTTAATGTACCATTTAATGACCAATCTCCGATAAATGATTTAGTTGCAAAACGATTGAAGTTACCACCTCAACATATTGATGAGGTGGTAATTGTTCGTAAGGGGATTGATGCTAGAAGGTATAAGGGAGCTCCTATTTATTTTGTGTATATATTAGATGTGAAAGTTAATATTGCAGAAAATAAAGTTTTAGCTAGATTAAAAAAAGACAAGAATGTAGAAATCGTAACTACAAAAAAAGCAGATAAAATTAATTGTCAAAAAAGTAAAACATCTAGACCGATAATAATTGGTTTTGGCCCTGCGGGAATGTTTTCGGCTTTAGTTTTAGCTAAAAATGGATATCGGCCACTTATTTTTGAACGTGGAAGTGATGTGGATACTAGACATCAAGATATTGAAAAATTTTGGCAAGGCGAACAATTAAAAGAAAATTCGAATGTACAATTTGGCGAAGGTGGAGCAGGAACTTTTTCTGATGGCAAATTAACAACTCGTATTAATGATAGTAAAATTACAGATGTGTTAGAAGCTTTTGTAGAAGCTGGAGCACCACCAGAAATAAAATATCTGCATAAACCACATATTGGTACTGATATTTTGCGCATTGTTGTAAAAAATATTCGTGAGAAGATAAAAGCTTTGGGCGGAGAAATTTTCTTTAATTCACAAGTTACAGATTTTATAATAAAAGATGATAAAATCTGTGGGGTTGAAATCAATCATAAAGAAAAATTCACAGCAAGTGATGTATTTTTAGGTATTGGTCATAGTGCAAGAGATACGTATGAATTGTTATATTCCAAGGGAATATCCATGGAAGCGAAACCTTTTGCAATTGGTGTCCGCATAGAACATCCGCAAGATTTAATTGATAAAGCTCAATATGGTGAAGATTATAAAAGTGAATTATTGCCAGTAGCAGATTATTCATTGACTTATAATAATCGTCAAAAAGGTAGAAGTGTATATTCTTTTTGTATGTGCCCAGGTGGTCAAGTAGTAGCTGCTGCTTCAGAACTAGGCAGAGTTGTTGTAAATGGTATGAGTAATTATAAACGTAATTCTGGTATTGCAAATAGTGCATTGCTCGTCAATGTAACACCAGATGATTTTGGTCATAATGTCTTAGATGGCATTGCTTTTCAACGTCATTATGAAGAAATGGCATATATTTGTGGTGGTAAAAATTATCATGCACCAGTGCAAACGGTTGGCGATTTCTTAAAAGATAAAGTAAGTGATGATAATTTTTTAGTAGAACCAACATATAAACCGGGAGTAAAGCTTTGCAATTTACGCGAATGTTTACCAGATTTTACAACGCAGATGTTGGCTGAAGCATTACCTAATTTTGATAAGAAAATTCCAGGTTTTGCAGGTGAACATGTGGTGATGACTGGGGTAGAAATGCGTTCTTCTGCACCATGTAGAATTATCCGCAACAGACAAACATATATGTCTGAAAATATAAAAGGGTTATATCCTATAGGCGAAGGTGCTGGATACGCTGGCGGTATAATGAGTGCTGCCGTTGATGGCGTAAATGCAGCTTATGCTTATATAGAAAATATTATAGAATAATTGAGAGGGGTTTATTTTATGGCTAGAATGTTTGGAACTGACGGTGTTAGAGGTAAGGCAAATGTTGAATTAACACCAGAATTAGCTTATAACTTAGGACGTGCTGCTGCCATTTATTTTACAAAGAAAGATGGCGAAGCTTGCACAATCTATATTGGTAGAGATACTCGCTTATCTGGTCCAATGTATGAAGCAGCTTTATCTGCAGGGATTTGTTCTGCTGGTGGTAATGTAGTGTTAACAGGTGTAATGCCAACTCCAGCTGTAGCTTATTTAGCTCGCAAACATAAAGCTGATGCAGGTATTGTAATTTCTGCTTCTCACAATCCATTCCATGATAATGGTATTAAATTCTTTGGTGGCGATGGTTATAAATTACCAGATGCTGTAGAAGATGAAATCGAAGCATTAGTACATGAAATTGAAAATAATGATAATTTATATCGTCCAACAGATGACAAAATTGGTAATGTAGTTTATCGTCATGATTTATTGGATGAATATGTATCTTTTGTAACTAAAACTACTGATATCGAATTAGAAGGTATGAAAATTGTTTTAGACTGCGCAAATGGTGCATCTTATGAAGCTATGCCAAAAATTTTACGTCGTTTAGGTGCAGATGTAATCGTAATTCACGATAAACCAAACGGTATCAATATCAACGACAATTGCGGTTCAACACATTTAGAATCTTTGATGGAAGCTGTAAAAGAACATAAAGCAGATATTGGTATTGCTCATGATGGTGATGCTGATAGATGTTTATGTATCGATGAAAATGGTGAATTCATCGATGGCGACCATATGATTGCAGCTTGTGCTATTTATATGATGGGCAAAGGCAAATTAAAAGATAATACTGTAGTTACTACAGTTATGGCAAATATCGGTTTCCATAAAGCTATTAAAGAAAATGGCGGACGTACAGAAATCACAGCTGTAGGCGATAGATATGTATTAGAAAATATGCTTGCTAATGGCTATAACTTAGGCGGAGAACAATCTGGTCATATTATCTTTACAGATTTTTCTACTACTGGTGATGGCCCTGTTACAGCACTTCAAGTATTATCTTATTTAAAACGTACAAGACATAAAGCTTCTGCAATTACAAAAATCATGACAAGTTATCCACAGCTTTTAGTAAATGTAAAAGTAGCTACTAAAGATGGTTGGGAAGATAATGAAGCTATAAAAGCTTCTATCGAAGAAGGCAAACAACAATTAGGTGAAAATGGTCGTATTTTAGTACGTCCATCTGGTACAGAACCTTTAATTCGTGTAATGGCTGAAGGCCCTGACCAAAAAGAATTGGAAGAAATCTGCTATAAAATTGCTGATGTAGTAAAAGCTCAGCAAGGATAAATAGAAAAATATATTTATTTTATTTCTATTGACAAAATCATAAGTTATAATTAAAATATGAGCATGCACAAAGATGAAATAATTTTGTGCATGCTTTTTTGATATAGTTCTGTATATAAAGATAATAAAAGGGTTTATATAAACTTTAGCGCTGGCTCTGTTTTATATTTATGAAATAGAGTACGAGGAAGAAGTCGTCGAAAATATCAGCGGATGCTTCTCGGCTTAATCTAGTCGATAGTAGCTGGCAAAACTTTTAAGTGATTAAAAGGACAATACAGCAAAAGATTTATACAGAAAATATATCTTCAAAAATTTAATAATTTAATTTTAGGAGGCATATTTTTATGTGCGGTATTGTAGGTTATGTTGGTGAAAAACAGGCAGCTAATTTTTTAATTGATGGATTAACAAAATTAGAATATAGAGGATATGACTCTGCTGGTATTGCTGTTTTTGATGGTGAAAAAATTAATGTGGCAAAATCTGTTGGTCGTTTAGCTGCATTAAAAGAAAAAATCAAAAATAATACTCCTGAAGGTGTAATGGGTATTGGTCATACTAGATGGGCAACTCATGGTCGTCCATCTGATGTGAATTCTCATCCACATACAGATTGTTCTGGCAAATTCGCTATTGTACACAATGGTATTATCGAAAACTTTATGTCTTTAAAAGAAGAATTAATAGCTAAAGGACATAAATTTGTTTCTGAAACAGATACTGAAGTTGTAGCTCATTTAATCGAAGATGTTTATGAAGGCGATTTTGTAGAAGCTGTAAATAAAGTATTGAATAGAATTGAAGGTTCTTATTCTCTTGCTTTCATGTGCCAAGATTATCCAGATACACTTATTTGTACTAAAAAAGATAATCCACTAGTAATCGGTTTAGGTGAAGGTGAAAACTTTATAGCTTCTGATATTCCTGCTATCATTGCGTATACTCGTCGTACTTATATCATGAATGATGGCGAAATTGCAGTAGTTAAAAAAGATAGCATTTGGGTAACAGATAGAAAAGGTAATCCTATTACTAAAAAAGTATTTGAAGTAAATTGGAATGCTGAAGCTGCTGAAAAAGGCGGATATGAACATTTCATGTTAAAAGAAATTCATGAACAGCCAAAAGCAGTAAGAGATACAATTTCTCCACGTATCAATAAAGAAAATACACAAGTTGTTTTAGATGAATTAAAATGGACTAAAGAGTATGTAGAAAACTTTAATAAAATCTATATTGTAGCTTGTGGTACAGCTTATCATGCTGGTCTTGTAGGTAAATATTACATTGAAAAATTAGCTCGTATACCAGTAGAAATTGATATCGCTTCTGAATTTAGATATCGTGATCCAATCATTGATGAACACACACTTACAATTGTTATCAGTCAGTCTGGTGAAACAAGTGATACACTTGCAGCACTTAAAGAATCCAAACGTCTTGGTGCAAAAACTTTAGCTATTACAAACGTAGTAGGTTCTTCTATCGCTCGTGAAGCTGATCAGGTAATGTACACATGGGCTGGCCCAGAAATCGCTGTAGCTTCTACAAAAGCATATACAACTCAGCTTGTAACAATGTTCTTATTTGCTATGTATGTTTCTGGCTTAAAAGGTACTATTACAACTGAAAGAACTCATGAACTTTTAACACAGCTTCGTTTACTTCCAGATGAAATAAATCGTACTTTAGAAGATGTAGAACCAATCAAAACTTTTGCTAAAAATTATGCATTTAACAATGATGTATTCTACATTGGTCGTTCTCTAGACTATAATGTAGCACTTGAAGGTTCTTTAAAATTAAAAGAAATTTCCTATATTCACGCTGAAGCATATGCAGCTGGTGAATTAAAACATGGAACACTTGCATTGATTGAATCTGGTGTGCCTGTTATTGCTCTTGCAACTCAAAAAAGTGTATATGAAAAAACTTTAAGCAATATTAAAGAAGTAAAAGCTCGTGATGCAGTTATGATTGGTATTGCGGCTGAAGATGATAATGAACTTGAAAAATATGTAGACCATGTAATTAAAGTTCCAGCTACAGATGAATTATTAATTCCACTTTTAACTGTAGTACCTTTACAATTACTTGCTTATTATGCAGCAATTACTCGTGGTTGTGATGTAGATAAACCTCGTAATCTTGCTAAATCTGTAACAGTAGAATAAAAAAGTGTAAAACGGCTGTAGAAATTGCAGCCGTTTTTATTAATTTTGTTTAATAGTAGTTGACAAATAAGAAAAATAATACTATTATCTAGAAAATACTTTTATTACATTTTATTTTGCGTTATACTAGTACTATAAAAAATAAGGAAAGAGGTATTGTCGTGGCATATTATTTTAAAGAAGCATCTCATACTTTTGGGGAATATTTATTAGTTCCAGGTTATTCTTCTGAAAAATGCATTCCTGCAAATGTTTCTCTTGAAACTCCACTTGTAAAATTCAGAAAAGGTGAAGAACCAAAAATAAAGCTTAATGTTCCAATGACTTCCGCTATCATGCAGGCTGTATCTAATGATACAATGGCTATTGCACTTGCAAAAGAAGGCGGTATTTCCTTTATTTACGGTTCTCAAAGTATTGAAGACCAAGCCGCAATGGTTAGTCGTGTAAAAAATTATAAATCTGGTTTTGTAAGTAGTGATTCTAATATTATGCCTTCTACTACTTTAGGCGAAGTATTAGCATTAAAAGCTAAAACTGGACATTCTACAATGGCTGTTACTGAAGATGGTACACCAACAGGAAAATTAGTAGGTATTGTTACTAGCCGTGATTATCGTGTTAGTCGTATGAGCATGGATACAAAAGTTGAAACTTTCATGACTCCATTTAACAAATTAATCTATGCTGATGCAGATACTACTACATTGTCTATGGCAAATGACCTCATTTGGCAACATAAATTAAATATGTTACCTCTTGTTGATAAAAATCAACGTTTACGCTACATGGTATTTAGAAAAGACTATACAGATAACAAAGAACATGCATTAGAACTTACAGATAACAATAAACGTTATTTAGTAGGTGCTGGTATCAACACTCGTGATTATGCAGAACGCGTTCCTGCACTTTTAAAAGCTGGTGCTGATGTACTTTGTATTGACTCTTCTGAAGGTTTTTCTGAATGGCAAAGAATGACATTAAAATATATTCATGAAAACTTCGGTGAAGATGTAAAAGTTGGTGCTGGTAACGTAGTAGATAAAGATGGCTTCCGTTTCTTAGCTGAAGCAGGTGCTGACTTCGTAAAAGTTGGTATCGGTGGTGGTTCTATCTGTATCACTCGTGAAACAAAAGGTATTGGTCGTGGACAGGCTACAGCTTTAATTGATGTAGTTGAAGCTCGTGATGAATATTATAAAGAAACAGGTATTTATATTCCTGTATGTTCTGATGGTGGTATTGTACATGACTATCATATGACTCTTGCATTAGCTATGGGTGCAGATTTCCTCATGCTCGGACGTTATTTCTCCCGCTTTGATGAAAGCCCAACAAATAAAGTTCGTATCAATGGTACTTACTTAAAAGAATATTGGGGCGAAGGTTCTAATCGTGCTCGTAACTGGCAACGTTATGACCTCGGTGGAGATAAAAAATTATCCTTCGAAGAAGGTGTTGATTCCTACGTTCCATATGCAGGACCATTACATGATAACGTTATGTTAACTCTTAGCAAAATGCGTTCTACAATGTGCAACTGTGGTGCATTAAACATCAAAGAATTCCAAGACAAAGCAAAACTTACTTTAGTTTCCGCAACAAGCATTGTTGAAGGCGGTTCTCATGATGTTATTCTTAAAGATAAATTCAGAGGTAATGATTGATTTTAATTAAATTTAAATGATATTATTGCAGTAAATAAAAAAGATTGCATTAGAAAATTTTCTAGTGCAATCTTTTTGTTTTATATATTTGTTTTAACTACAAATATTGATTAATTCTTTTGTGTATTCTTCTTGGGGATTTTTTAGAACTTCTGAGGTTAAGCCTCGTTCAATGATTTTTCCTTGATACATAATCAATATTTTATTACATAATTTTTGGACTAAAGCTAAATCATGAGAGATAAAAATAATGCTTAAATCTAATTCTTGGCGAAGTTTTAATAGTAAATTCAAAATTTCCATTTGCGTTATCGTATCTAAGGCAGATGTTATTTCATCACAGATTAAAACTTGAGGTTTAATAGAAATAGCTCTAGCTATAGCACAACGCTGACATTGACCACCACTTATTTGATGAGGATATTTATTTTTTATCTCCAAGGGTAAAGCTACCTTAGTTAATAAATCATCTAAAATTTGTTTTGCTTGAGCTTTGTTTGTACCAATATTGATGAGTGGCTCAATAATACTATCGCCTAGACGTTGACGCGGATTAAATGATTCTTGAGGTAATTGAAAGACCATTTGTACTTGGCGATAAAATTGTTTTAATTCTTGTTTAGAATATTGATGGATATTTTTATCTTTAAATAATACTTCTCCTGTAGTTGGCGTTTCAAGTCTTATTAAAATATTGGCTAATGTAGATTTGCCACAGCCACTTTCGCCGACAATGGCAAGGCTATCGCCTTTTTGTAGGGTGAAATTTATATCATCTAAAGCTTTAAAATCATGGTCATTTTTTAGATAGTTTTTAGTCAAATTAATGACTTTTAAAATTTCTTGCATGAAAGCACCTCTTTAGGTGTTTATTTTTTTAGTATGATGACGGCTTGTAATAATTTTTTAGTGTAATCTTCTTGGGGGTTGGCTAAAAGAATTTCTGTGGGATTTTGTTCAATTATTTTGCCTTGGTGCATGATGATGATTTTATCTGCTATTTTGGCTAAAACTTTTAAATTGTGAGATACGAATAAAATGCTCGTATTTAATTTTTGTTTCATTAGTAATAATTCTTGTAAAACTTTAGCTTGGGACATGACATCTAAAGCAGAAGTAGGCTCATCAGCAATTAATAATTGAGGTTTTAACATCATTGTCAGAGCGATATTAATGCGTTGGTTCATGCCACCAGATAACATAAAGGGGTAGGCATTTAAAATATTTTTGCCGTCATTTAAACCTATTTTGGTAAAAATATCTAATGCTTGAGAGATGATTTCATCAGCTGTGATTTTTTGATGTGCTGATATGGTTTCAATGAATTGACTTTTTATAGTGCGGACAGGGCAAAAAAATGTTTGCGGGTTTTGCGAAATAAAGGCTATTTCTTTACCATAGATATGAGTTAATTGTTTTGCTTTTAAGTTGTATAAATTTTTATCTTGCCAATGGATTTCACCTTGAATATTAAAATCTTGGGGCAATAGATGTAAAATGCTATTTAATAAAGTACTTTTTCCAGAACCAGAACCGCCAGCAATTCCAATTATTTCAGCAGTATTTAATTTTAGATTGATGTTCTTTAAGATATTTTGTTTATTATGGGAAATAGTTAAATCTTGAATAGTTAATAAGGACATGATTGACCTACCTATTTGTTATTTAAAGTCTAAATCGGCAGTGATTTCATAATAATCACTAGGATGAGCTACAAAATTTATGACCTTGGACTTAGAGACAAAAGACATTTTTAAATGAGAAGCGAAGATAAAGCCATAATCATCTAATAAAATCTGTTGCATCTGTACTGCTAAGTCAGCTCGTTTTCGACTATTGAATTCATTATGCAGTTTTTGAGCTAAGATTTCTAATTTATCGTTATAATACTTACCACGATTTTTGGCTGAATTTTGGAGACAATGTGTAGTGAAGAAATATTCTGGATCGCCAGTCGGTGCAGTTACAAAGGCACTGGCATAGATATCCCAGTTTCCACTAGCTAAAAATTCTTGTTGATTGATAGTATTGTTGATTTTTAAGTCAATGCCGATAGTTTTTAGATTGGCTTGAGCGATTTCTGCAAGCAAGGGCAATTCTTGGCGACCAGGATAAGTCAGCCAGCGAAGTATGAGTTTTTGTCCATTTTTATCAACATAGCCATCACCGTCATTATCTATCCAGCCAGCTTGAGCTAATAGTTCTTTAGCTTCTGTTGGATTGTAATTTACAGTTTGTAATTTGTCGCCACCAAAGGTGAAATTATCTGGGAAAGCACCAATGGCTATAGAGCCATTATCTTGGAGTAGGTTATGCGTAAAACCTTGTTTATCTAAACTCATAGCTATAGCTTTGCGAATATTATAATCTTGAAGTATAGGATTATTATAGTTTATTTGGGCAAAAAAACAGCGAGAAGTAGCTATTGAACTCACATGATAATCAGGATTATTTTGGAATAAATCTAAATTAGCATAAGGAAGCCCTTGGACAGCATCAAATTCTCCAGTTTGTAATGCCATAGTGAGCGTATCGCCATCTATTACTTCAGTTATAATTACTTTATCCATGGCTACATTGCCGTTCCAGTAATTAGGATTTTTTACGAGTTCAATTTGTTTATCTGATACTTTAGTAGCGACAAAGGGGCCAGTGCCAGCTACATTATTATCAGCAGTAATACCATATTGCATATCGATAATGGCACCATAAGGATCGCTGAGATAATTTAAAAGAGCAGGTACTTTTTCTTGTGATTTAATGATGATATCTTGACCATCAGCTGTGATTGAAGCAATTTTTAAATCAAAAGGAGCTCTGTCATGATTTTTGATTAAATCTTCTAGACATTCTTTGACAGCTTGACCATCTAAGGCTCTACCACTAGAAAATTTAATATTATCTTTTAAAGTGATTTTTACAGTATAATCATCTAATTGTTCATAGCTTTTAGCAAGCCATGGTTCAAGTTGCATTTTATCATTAAATTTAAATAAAGTTTCGCCAACACCATAGCGAACTGCTGACCAGCCGGAATAATCATGGTGCGGATTTAGACCAGTATTGCCCATTTCAATACCATAGGCAGTAGTGCCGAAATGAAATACTTTTTCTGTGGAAGAAGTAGTGTTATTGGAAGTACAACCTGTTAAATAAAAATTCATTAAAAATAAACATAATGCTAGGACTTTAGAAAAAGACATGAAAACCTCCTATTTTGTTTTAGGATAATTGTTTAGGATCTAGTTTATCATTGAGTACATCAGCGAATAGATTAAATAGTAATACTGTGAGAAAAATAGCAGCAGCAGGAGCTAAAATCATCCATGGAGCAATTTGTAAAAAAATACGGCCACTGCTCATCATGGCACCCCATTCTGCTGATGGAGGCATAGCACCTAAGCCTAAAAAAGATAGACCAGCAATTTCCATAATCATAGTGCCGATATTTAAAGTGGCCGTAGTGAGTAAAATGGGGAATATATTGGGTAAAATATGTTTGTAGATAATTTTGAAATCACTAGAACCATTGATAATGCTTGCTTTAATGAATAGGGAATTTTTTAAAACTAAAGTTTGACTGCGAGCAAGTAGTGCAAATTTGGGCCAGGAAATCAATGAAAGTGCCAGTATGGCATTGAAAATACTACCGCCTAAAATGCCAACTAAAGCGATAGCAAAGATAATTCCTGGAAAAGCAAGAAAAATATCTGTGATTCGCATTAAAAGATTGTCTAAGTTTTTGCCAAAATAGCCACAGATAACACCGATTAAAGAACCGAAAACACTTGATATAATGACGAGAAATAATGAAGAAAAAATAGTCGTTTGAGCACCGATTAAGATGCGAGAAAAGATATCGCGACCATATTTATCTGTGCCGAGTAAGTGTATAGCATTAGGTGCTTGTAGTGTATTGGCTAAATTTTGTTCATAGGGATCAAACGGTACAATATAAGGTGCTAGGATAGTGATGAATAGTAAAATGCAAATAGCACAAGTTAATAAATAAAATTTAAAATTAGTATTCATATTAAGCTTTCCATTGTTGTTTTATTCTAGGATCTAAATAATGATATAAGATATCTGCAATCAGATTGATAAACATATAGATAAGAGAGAGATAAAATACATATGCTAAAACGATGGGATAATCGCGAAGGTTGATAGCATCAATAGCCAATTTTCCGACACCGTCCCAGCGGAAAATAGTTTCAATGATGGCACTACCACCTAAAAGTGAACCAATAGATAGACAGATAAGCGTTAAAAGTGGAAGTGTAATCATTTTTAAAATACTGTGAATTAAAATTGTAGATAATTTTAAACCACGAGCTTTAGCACAGCGTACATAATCTTGATGAAGTTGCTCAATGACTACAATGCGAATTTGGCGGATATACTTTGCACTCATAGGCAGGGCAAGTGCTATGGAAGGTAAAATAAGACCGATAAAATTATTATCAATTAAAACAGGAATTAATTTTAATTGTACGGAGAAAATATAAATTAAAATTAGAGCCACTACAAATCCAGGTAAGGAATTGCCAATAAAACTAAATAAGCGAATAATATAATCAATTATTTTATTTTGTTTAATCGCTGATAAAATACCAAGTGGCAAAGATATCAATAGAGTCAATAAGATAGAGCTAAGTGTCAGATATAAAGTCTGTGGCAATTTATCAAAAAATAGAGAAGAAACATCTTTTCCGGAAAGATAAGAAGTTCCCATATTGCCAGATAATATGGATAATAGCCAATTTACATATTGAATAAATATCGGCTGGTCTAAGCCTAAATCTTGGCGAATTTGTGTTTTAGTGGCTTCTGAATAAACGACTCCACGATTTAGTTCCATGATATCGACAATATCATTAGTTGAATGTAATAAAATAAAAGTGAATAAAGTAATACCTAATAAAATAGGTATTAAATAGAGTAAACGATGAAGTATATATTTTTTCATGATTGTTCCTATATAAAATATAAATAGAGTAATAGTAAATAATTAATTTATTTTTGTGCGTAGATTAAAAATACAGGAGCAGGATTGTAGAATTTATCTTGATGTTTGTAAATGCGTTGACCGATATTTGTATCAGCAAACACATCTTTGAATTGAAGTTGTTTTAAAATGCGTAAATCCCAATCAGGACGTATTTTTGAAGATATTTCTAAGCTATTTTTGATTAAATCACATTCTTGCATAAGTGTTGGTTTCACTTGGCGGTGAGCATGATTTAAAGGTAGATTTTCTATTTTAGTTTGATAAAATTGCTCATTGCCATAATCGGCATCAAAATTCAATAAAATTCCTTGTGGTTTTAATACGCGATACCATTCACTATAAGCTTTTTGTGGATTGGGCAAAGTCCATGTGAGATTTCTAGAGATGATGACATCAAAAGTATTATCTGCAAAATAAAGATTTTCAGCGTCCATCACTTGAAAATTAATTTTATAATCATGCTGTTGAAGTTTTGTTAAAGATTGTTTAGCTTGTTCAATCATGGAAGCTGTTAAATCAATGCCTTCTACTTCGTGATGATATTGGGCAAGTAGATTGGCAAAAAAGCCAGTGCCTGTGCCTACATCAAGAATTTTGCAAGGTCTTTGCGGTAAATATTTAGTGATTTCAGTGAGCCATAATTCAGACATATAACTATGCAATTCTTCTTGTCGCAATTGAGCAAAATTTTCACTGCGTTTTGTCCAATAATTAATAATTCTATCTTTGATTTTTGTTTCCATAAAAATTCCCCATTTTATATTGATTTAGATTATTTGATTGCTTTAATTAAAAACATTGGCGTAGAAGCATAATTTAATTTTTCTTCATTGCTCCATACTTGTTGCCAGATATTTGAAATAATATTTATCGTAGTAAAAGCGATTTTAGTTAAAATTTCTCTATCCCAATCAGGTCGATGTATACTACTCAAAGGAACTTGTTTAGCGATATTTTCCATGGCATCAATATCGGTGCAAGTATAATGGTCGTCCATGTTAGCTTTGGCAACCATTTTTCTATCTTCTTCATAAGCTTGCCTTTTTTGCTCATCAAATAAATGGTTGTACCAATTAGCATCAAAATTTAATAAAACGCCATCTTTTTTTAAGACGCGATGCCATTCACTATAAGCTTGTTGCGGATTTTCTAAATTCCATGTCAGATTGCGTGTAACGATGACATCAAATTTTTTATCAGGAAAGTTTAAATTTTGAGCGTCCATCTGTTGAAAGTCGATTTGTTCGCTGAATTTACCTGCATTTTGTTTAGCTTCTAAAAGCATTTGTTCAGTATAATCAATGGCTGTGATATCAAAACCTAATTGAGCTAAAATAATAGCAAAAAAGCCTGGCCCAGTGCCTATATCTAAGATTTTTATATTTTTATTAGCTTTAAAGGGAATATATTGTAATAAAGTTTGTTGCCATTTATGTTTTTGTTCACTATGTAATTCGCCTTGATTGACTTGAGAATATCCTTCAGCGCGATTTGTCCAATAAGTTTGTATTTCTTGTAATAATTTTGTCATAATTATCCTCACCATTGTATGATTATGTAAATTAGTATAAAACGATAAATATTCAGCCACAAGCTCTACTAGGGGATATAAATAAGCGAAAAATGAAAAAAGCTATAAAGAAGATTATTCCTTGAAAATACAGGGATAGGAAAGATTTTCTTTATAGCTTAGATTTATTTTTTTAGATGTAATATGGGGAAGGGGCGGTTATCACTATCTACAGGTGAACGTTTAAAAATAGTAAAACCTTGTCGTAGATAAAATTTTAGAGCTTTAGGATTTTGTTCATTTACATCAACATATTTAATTTGATAATCTTGTATGGCTGTGGAAATCATTTTATAGCCGATACCTTGTTGAAAATAATCAGGACTTAAAAATAACATCTCTAATTTATCATCAGCAATTCCAGAAAAACCGATAGGCTCATCATCATCTGTAAATGATACGAGCAAAATCGGAATTTGTTTTAATCCTATAACTACTTGAGGCAAAATATCTTTTATATCTTGAGGAGAAAGAAATAAATGTGTAGCTTCAACTGATTTTTGCCAAATAATTGTCAATTTATTTATGAGTGTTTCATTTCGTAAAGAATAATCTATTTCTTTTAGATACATAATGAAACTCCTTTCGCTAAGGTGATAAATATATTTTAATTTATTATAGATTATATTTGAAGGCTTTCATAAGAATTGATATAATAGAGCATAATATTTTATTTGTAGTTTTAAAGAAAAGGACGAAGAAAATGAGAGAATTTACAAAAATAAAAATTACGCCTAAAGGAGAACGTTCTGTAAAACATGGTCATCCATGGGTTTTTGGCGATGAAGTAATCGACATTGATGGCACTTATGAAAATGGCGATTTAGTTGATGTACTTACAAATAAGGGCAAATACCTTGGTACAGGTTTTATCAATGATAATTCTAAAATTCGCATAAGAATTATTTCCACAAATGCTAATGATAAATTTGATGAAGCATTTTGGGAACGTCGCGTGCGTTATGCTATTGATTATCGCCGTCAAGTAATGGGTGAAGACTTCAACTGCTGTCGTTTGATTTTTGGTGAAGCAGATAGTTTCCCTGGACTTACAATTGACCGTTTTGAAGATGTATTAGTAGCACAAGTTTTATCTTTAGGTATCGAAGTTCGCAAAGATGTTATTTTTAGCAAAGTAATTGAAATTATGCGTGAATATGGCGAAGAAATAAATTGCTTCTATGAACGCAATGATGTTAAAATCCGCAAACTTGAAGGCATGGAAGAATATAAAAGATTTTATAAACATCCATTATTAGATGAAAGTAAGGAACATACAACATTAGTTATCACTGAAAATAATATTAAATATAACGTTGATGTAGAAAACGGACAAAAAACAGGCTTTTTCTTAGACCAAAAATACAATCGTAGAGCCGTAGCTCATTTGGCAAAAGGCAGAAAAGTATTAGATTGCTTTACTCATACAGGAGCATTTGCTTTAAATGCTGCTAGTGGCGGTGCATTATCTGTAACAGCTGTAGATATTTCTCAAGAAGCAGTAGATATGACTACTAAAAATATTGAAATGAATGGACTTGATAATGCTAAAGCGATTAAAGCTGATGTATTTAATTTATTGACAAAACTCATTGAAGAAAAAAATAAAGATTATGATTTTATCATCTTAGATCCACCAGCATTTACAAAATCTCATGCGACTGTAACAAATGCTTATCGTGGATATAAAGATATCAATTTGCGTGCAATGAAATTATTGCCACGTGGCGGATATTTAGCAACTTGTTCTTGCTCTCATTTCATGAAAGAAGATTTATTCTTGAAAATGTTAAATGAAGCAGCAAGTGATGCCAAAGTAACACTTCGTCAGATTGAAGCACGTCAGCAATCTCCTGACCACCCAATTGTATTTGGTATTCCAGAAACTTATTATCTTAAATTCTATTTATTCCAGATTGTATAATTAAAGTAAAAAGAAGATAAATATCAAAAATGAATTGCACCCCAGAAGTTGGATATAAAAACAACTTTTGGGGTGCAGTTTAATATGTCTACTTTTTTATTTAATGTGTTAGATTAGTATATTCAGTATTCCATTTTTCAAATAATGATGTTAGTGTAAAAATTATTTCTGCATCTCTAGCATAAATTTCTTCTAATTTCCAGTTAGAAATAGGTATGTTAGATAATTTTTGAGTAACTTTTATAGTAGAGCTTTTATATATTTTCTTTTTTTTGTTAAAATAATTATCACTGGCTTGTATGTTTAATTTCTTTTCAAACGGAGTTTTATTACCAATATGCTCAATTGTAGTTTTTATCATTTTATCTGATACATCAGAGAAATATGTTTTTTGATAGTTTTTAGGTAAGATATGTTCAATTTCCCATTTATCAGGTAATAAATTGTCCTGTTGTGTATATGCAAGTAATTTTAATAACATACGAACGATATTTCTATGAGGCAATTTTAATCCATTTTTTAAATCTTGAGTAGAGATTTCTTTAAATGTAAAATTTGGAAGAGCAGAATTAACAATGGCAATATTAAGTTTTATTATGTCATTTTTAACGGCATTTACAGTAGGTGTTACAACGTATTTTGTACATAATACAACACAAAGTTTTCTTAAAAAAGCTAGAAAATTACATTCAAAATTTTGTTCATTATGATGTGATAAATAATAGATAATAACAGGATATTTCCAGAATTCATTATTGTAAGAAGATAATATATCTAATATAGTAGTTATTTTTTTATTAAAACTCCATAATTCGTCATCAATGCATTCTTTTCGATTAATTACAACCCATAGATTTAAAATATTATCTAATTGTTGCATTATATTAGGAGTGTATAATCTTTCAAAATTATTTTGTGAATAATATTTTCTTAAACCAGGTGTAGTAGTACTATTATCTTTTTCTAGAGCACGAAGGTAATACATGTAATAATAAAATAATTGTTGAATGCTTTCATTAGCACTTTGTGCACGCTCATCAAGGTCTTGCCAATCTGATATGAATTTTTGTTTTTCTTTTTCATTAAGATGATTATAAATTTTGGCTTTGAAAATATCTGCGTCGGATAAGGGTAAACCTCTGTCATTTAAAGTAGAAAAGATTGTTAATGCCGTATCTTGTGTATCAGCTTGTATTGGTAATACAATAGATCTTTCTAAAATATATAAGATAAAATAATAAATTAACATAGGTTTTTCTAAAGATAAATTGTCAAATAAATCTTGAAAGAGAAGGTAATTTTTAGAGTAATTATCTGAGGCTTTTTTATCTGCAATTCCTGTTTCTAAGATTTTTCTAAGAATTTCGTTACCTTCATTATTCATTACTTTAGATTTTATGAGAATTTTAGAGAAATCAAAATCACCTGTAAATTTATCTTTTTTCCAAATTAGAGGACGAATTTCATTCATGAAATTTTCAGCCTGTTTGGTTTTTGTTGGCATAGAAGACAATTTTGTATATATAGCTCGTAGTAATAAAAATAAAGATGTAATACGTTGTTGACCATCAATAATTTCTTGTTCATCGTTTTCATTTTCAAAAAATACGATAGAGCCAAGAAAATATGTATTTTTTCCATTTTCATCATCTATATTTGTTTCAGTAAATTCAAGTAAATCATCAAATAGAGTTTTTGCTTGTTCATCTGTCCAAGCATAAGGACGTTGATATTCTGGTATTAGAAATAAATGGTTAATACCATCTCGTAAAAAATCTTTGACACTTTTTTTATTAACACTTATAGAAGTAGTTGCCATAAGAGTAACCTTCTTTCAAAAATAATATAATAGTAAAATATAATAATTTTAAAGGTTTAATATACGAATTTCATTGCCATGAGGTAGTAATAGATTATATAAGTCTTCAAATTTTAAAAATACAGTGGCGGTATTTTCCATAGGGTGCATACCTATTGTTTGATTTTGTAATTCACTATCAAATATCATTAAGATATTTTTATCTTTGTTATTTAATATGGCAAGTGGTGTAACGCTACCAGGTTTTACTTCTAGCATTTGTTCCATAGCTTCTTGTTTTGCAAAACTAAGACGTTTGCTAGGAATTTTTTCACTTAATTCTTTAAGATTGATATTTTTATGCACAAATAAAGAAACAAGATAGAAGTTTTTCTTTTTGGCATCACATAAAAATAGATTGCGAATGACCTTTTCACGATTAGGAAGATTGGATTTATCGCCTTCTTCTACAGAAAATATAGGTTCATGTTCATATTTAGTGAAAGGTATTTGTTTATCAGTAAGATATTGTAAGATTTCAGCCTTATTCAAAATAAAATCTCCTTTAATTGAATTTAGATATAAAAAAGCTGTAATAATTGAGTATTTTCTCAAATTATTACAGTTTTTTTTGTCATATCGTGCCAAACTTAAAAGTTTTAGTAGGATATATAGCTTAGAACATAGAAAACATCAAATGTTACGGTTAAATAAAAAGTTATAGAATATCTATAATAAAAATAAATATTCAAAAACAATAAATGTTATGGTTAAAAATATAAATGTACTAAATATTATATCGTGTATATATTCTTTTTACAATATTGTTTAAGTAAATAAAAAAATTACTTGACTATCTATATTTAAAACTCTATAATAAAATTAAATTGAGAATAAAAAGAGGAGATAATATATTAACTTTAATTTGTGAAAAAATACTAGATATAATTATTAACATCAATGTGTATATTAATGTTAATTTCTAGTTTTTGACAATGGTAAGAGAAATAATGTTTAAAATATTTCTCTTACTTAAATTAATATATTATTGATATATTATTGAAATATAAATTATGGAAGGAGAAATTCAATGAAGATCTATCAAATTCGTCTAAAATTATTTCTTTTAGAGGATATAGCTGCAAATAAGATTCAAGAAAAGATAACAGCTTTTATTGATTCGGGTTTTAAAGCTAATGAAAAGTGGTTAAATTTTCATGAACAGAATAGTTACAAAAATTATTGTTATGACCAATTATTTCCATTAGAAAAAGATAAACTTTATAAGAAAGAAAAAATTTATACTTTGACTATACGCACTGTTGATTTGGAATTGGCGAAGTATTTTAAATTGGTATGTGTGGACAACCATACAAAAGAAATCAAGGGACTAGTAGCGGAAATCAGAGTGTTGCCTAAAAAAATTCTTGAAACAGTATATAGTATTACGCCTGTGATTGTTAAAACTGAAGAAGGATATTGGAAGGATGCCATAAAATTTTCGGAATTTGAGCAAAGATTAAAAGTTAATTTAATAAAAAAATGGAATGCTTATCATCAAGAAAAAATTGATGAAGATTTTGATTTGTACACTATGATTGAATTAAAAAATAAAAAGCCAATTGCTATGGAATATAAAAATATAAAGTTATTGGGCGATAAAGTTCAAATACAAGTGGCAGATAATAAGCGTGCTCAGGATTTGTGGTATTTTGCTTTGGGTGTTGGTCTAGGTGAGATGAATGCTCGTGGCTGTGGATTTTTGAATTATCGTTGGTTATAACTTTATTTAAAAGAAAGGAGGAATTTTATGTTTAAAGAATGTTTAGATGTTTTTTCAGAGATGTTGAAGCATGAAGATAATCTTATTTTAAAAAGCTATGTACCTGCTGATGGTTCATATGTAATTGTAAAAAAAGATGGAACTGTGAAAAATGCGGATATAAAGATTGATAAAAAAACAAGAGATTTAAATTGTACAGACGATACTTTATTAAGTGATATTTGTTTTTATGATTATCACAGTAAATTGATTTCTATGAATAAGCCAATGGATAGTAAAAAAGTAATTCATTCTAATAATTATTTAGCATTTGCAGTAAAAAAGGATAGTATTACTACTAAACTGACAGAAGCGATTATTGATAATTATTATGATACTTTAAAAAATCCTTTAGAGAAAAAATACAAGAAATCTAAAGAAGCAAGCAAGATTTATCAAAAATTTGAAGAAGAGCATAGTGTTGTAAATATAGAGTTATTAGAAAAATGCAGAAGTTGGATAAAACAGCATATTTTTTCTATTGATAAATTGATAAATATTGATTTAGGAAAAAAAGAATATCTTAAAATCTTCTTTGAAGTTTTTGAAGCAAATGAAGAAGATAATAAGAAGAATAGAGAGTTATTTATTCAAGAAGATAATAGATATATTTTTCCTAACATCTATAATAGTAATGATTATAATGTAGAAGTTGAGGGAAAAATACAAGGTATTCCAGATAATAACCTAGGAATGAATGCTAAGAAACCATTTTTATCCATAAAAACAAGAAAAAATCCAGCTTCGTATTTATTAGATGGAGATACTGCTTTATTGCAGAAACAGTTTTTTGAATATCTAATGAATTTTGCTTCTAATGGTAAAAATAATGTGTATGTCGATACTGTTAATAATAAGATAGAAGCATATGGTGATAAAGAAGAAAGAAAAAAATTTGCAGGCATAGAAGCAGGATATTATTTGCGTATTCAAAAGGGTAAGGAACTAGAAATTCAAGTCCAAGACAATTTAGTAAATTATCAAGATAAATTACTTTTAAATTTTAATTATCAAGATTTTTTCAAGATGAATATAGAAAATTATCCAGAATATACAAAAGATATAGGTATTCACTCGAAAAGAACTAGCGTAGGAAGATTGATAAATGAAATATTCTTCTCAAAGTATTTATTGACTAATTATTTTACTGATGCAAGTGATATTAGTGTAAAAGACAGTGTTTTAAAAAGAATGATTGTTATGTATCGTAATGTCATCTTTGATTGGATATATAAAGGTATTGATAATAATTTTGAAACAGCAGAAAAACGATTTGCTTTAGATTTGATAAAAAATGCATTAATTAACAATTATACTTTGCGTGCAATGACTCAATTAAATTTACATTGGTCATTTAAAGATTATTTTGCTGAATTGAAACAACAAGGAGGAGAAAAAATGGCAGAAGTAGCTACTGAAATTCGAGAAAGTATAAAAGAAAGGGTTATGTCAAAAGAAAAGGTAAAAATGCCTGTCAATGACAAAGAATATTATTATGCTGTAGGTCAGTTAGCGGCTTATTTCATATCATTAAGTAAAGCAAGTAAGAAATCTCAATCTATGATAAATCCTGTCATTAATATTAGCGATGATAGAGTATTGAAAGAACGATTGATACAGTTATATAAAAAATATAATTATGCGATAGAACATTATAATGTTAGATTTAAAAATTTATTTGCTATGATTTTGGCTTACAAACCAGATGCTCGAACAGATAAACAAACAAAAGACGAAATGATTTTATTTGGCTATATGGATAGTAATAGTATATATACAAAAAAAGAAGAAAATAATTGATTTTAGGAGGATATAAAAATGGAAAATAAAACTATGAATAAAAGAATATATGGCATATTAGGTATTTCTTCAGTCATGGGAAATTGGAATGCAGATTTTTCAGGTTATCCAAAATCTACAACTGATGGTAACATTTTTGGTAGTGATAAAGCATTGAAATATCCAATGAAAAAAATGTGGGAGAATGAAGGCAAAAAAGTAATTTATATCAAATCTTTAAATGAAAAATTAATTCCAAGAACATTGAAGGAACGTTATATAAAAGTTTTTGAAGATGAAGATTTAAAGGATGTTAAAAAAGTTTTGACTAATTTAATGAATGCTGTAGATATAAAGAATTTTGGTGCAACTTTTGCAGAAGCTGGTTGTAATATTGCAATTACTGGCGCAGTACAAATCGGTCAAGGTTTTAATAAATATGATAATTCCACAGCGCAAGAACAGCCAATTTTATCTCCATTTGCAGATTCAACAGATGAAAATGCTAAAAATTCCACTATTGGTACAAAAATTACAAGTAATGAAGCACATTATTTTTATCCATTTGTAATTAATCCACTTGCTTATAAAGAATTAATAGAATTAGGCGTTACAGAAGGTTATACAGAAGAAGATTATCAAAACTTTAAACGCACAGCATTGGTATCTGTTACAGCATTTGCAACAAATTCTAAAGTTGGTTGTGAAAATGAATTCGCTGTATTTGTAGAAACGGAAAGTGATGCTTATTTACCTAATTTATCGGAATATATAACTTTTGCCAAAGATGAAGATAAAAATATCATAGATTTGAAGAATTTGACGGATATATTAAATGATATGAACCAGCAGATTAAATCTATAGAAATTTATTACAATCCATATACTACAGAATTAACAAATGACGATATAAAAGATGTTAAGCATTTTAATATCATAACCTCTAAAGAGGTGTAATAAATGGAAATTTTAAAATTTAAACTCAGTGGAAAGAGTGCTTTTTTTAAAAAGCCAGAAGTAAATACGTATTGTTATTTCACTTATGGCAATATTCATAGAGTAGCACTATTAGGTATTTTAGGGGCTATCTTAGGATATAAAGGCTATAGTCAAATGCAAGATATTTTGTCTAATAAAAAGAAAAAAGGCAAATTAGAGCCATCATATCCAGAATTCTATGAGAAACTAAAAGATTTAAAGATTGCTATTTTGCCATTAAATCCTAAAGGTGTTATTACTAAAAAAATACAGATTTTTAATAACTCTGTTGGATATGCTTCCAAAGAACAGGGTGGAAATCTGATTGTAAAAGAACAATGGCTTGAAAATCCCAAATGGGAAATTTGTATTTTGCTAGATTGTGAAGAAGCTATAAAAATCAAAGAAGCTATACAAAATTATAAATGCGAATTTTATCCATATTTAGGAACAAATGACCATTTTGCAGATATTGAGTATTTAGGCGTAGAAGAAGCTCAAACTGTAATACAAGATGATTATAGAATTGATAGTTTTATGGCGAAAGATAATATAGAGTTTATAGAAAAAAATTCTAGACAATTAAGAAAAATTTTGAGTGAAGATGAAATTGAATCATATAGTCGATTTAAATATGAAGAAGCATTGCCAAAAAGTATCGATGCAGAAGTGAATAATTACAAATTAGAAAGATTTGTATATACAAATGGTTTTGTTAAATTTTTAGATAGTAAACAAGTATATTCAATATCAAATCAAGATAATAAAGAAGCAATAGAAGCTAAAAAAAGAAAAAATATAGTATTTTATTGATTGAAATACTATAAACGATTAATAGAAACAAGAGTTGTTTATTAAATTAAATTTAGGAAGGAGATTGTTTATGGAAGCGGATATCTTAAAAAATTTAGTTAAAAATCTAAATCAATACAAGGCTCATAAAAAATCTAAAGATAATGAAATAATATATGAAACCTTATTAGCACATACTGAATTAACAAATAAGTATTTTTTTAAATTTTGGCAGAGTAAAAATTCAGATGAAATTTTTGACAGATTTTGTGATGTTTTTTGGCAGAAAGAAAATATTGATAATAAGTTAAAAAATAAAGCTAAAGATTTATTAAAAGAAATTATTATGACGATACCTATTTTTCATGATATAGGGAAAGTAAATCCAAATTTTCAATTGATGAAATTAAAAGTCAATGATTTTAAAGAAAATGAAGCATATGTAAATACACATCATTCTTTTTTATCATCAATGTTTTATATGGATTATTGTAGAAAACTTGTTTATGATGAAAAAAATGAAGACGAGATTGTAAATTTATTGGCGGAGTTCATTTTATATAATGGATATATTATAGCTAGACATCATAGCGAATTAGGAAGTTTAACGGAATTTACTAAGCTTATAAATTTAGATGATGATACGTATTTTTCTAAATTAAAACGAATTATAAATAATGAAGATATTTATTCAGTTAAGATAGATTTTATAAAATCTGATATAGAAGATATGTTTAGAAATTTAAACAAAGTAGATAAAGATGCTGAAAAAGTAGGTAAAAGAAGTATTAAACAAGGGGTATATTTATCTATTTATATACGCTGGTTATATTCTTTGCTGGTTGCTAGTGATTATTATGCTACATCAGAATTTATGAATGAGGCGGATTTTAGTGAAAATACTGATTTAAATGATATTGATAAATGGGATAGTGTCTATGAGAATACTGATTTATTAAAGAATATTCGCCAATATCAACAAGAAAGATATCCTATAAGTAATGAAGAATTAAATACAGTAACAGATATTAATATTTTACGTAGTGAGATTTTTTGTGAAGTAGAAGAAAAAATAAAAACTAATGCTGATGAAAATATTTTTTATTTAGAAGCTCCAACAGGTAGTGGTAAAAGTAATACAGCTATTAATGCTAGTTTTAAATTAATGCAACATGATAAGAGATTACAAAAGATATTTTATATTTATCCTTTTAATACTTTAGTTGAACAAAACTTAGAAACTTTAGAGAAGGTTTTTGCTGATAATGAAGACATTAAACAAAATATTGCAGTAATAAATTCAATAACGCCGATAAAAGTATCAGAAAAAGATTTAAATGATAATGAAGAAAAAGATGTTTATCAAAAAGCGTTACTTGATAGACAATTTTTAAATTATCCTATGATTTTATCAACACATGTTAGTTTATTTAATATTATCTTTGGTAATAGACAAAGTGATGTATTGGCTTTTTATCAATTGGCAAATAGTGTAATTGTTCTAGATGAAATTCAAAGTTATAAAAATAAAATTTGGGCTGAAATAATATGTTATTTAAAAGAATTAGCGAAAATGTTTAATATTAAAATCATTATAATGTCTGCTACTTTGCCTGATTTGGATATTTTATCGAGATTTCAAGCACAAGCAGTAGATTTGCTAGAAAACTCGAGTAGATTTTTTGCAGTGGATTGTTTTAAAAATCGTGTAAAGTTAAATTATGATTTATTAAAAATTGATAAAGATGATATATTAGGTGAATTAAAAACGCATTTAAAACAATATCTGAAATCAGATAAGAAAATTTTAATTGAATTTATAAAGAAGAAAACAGCGCATGATTTCTGGGTAGATTTACAAGAGAATGAAGATTTTAAAGATGTGCAAATAGAATATTTATCTGGTGATGATAGCATAGCAGAGAGAAAGAGGATTTTAGATAAAGTTAAAAAAGCTACAGATACTATAATTTTAGTATCTACACAAGTTATCGAAGCTGGTGTAGATATAGATATGGATATCGGTTATAAAAATATATCAAAGTTGGATAGCGAAGAACAATTTTTGGGTAGAATAAATCGTTCCTGCAAAAAAGAAGGTATAGCATATTTTTTTGAAGTTGATGAAGCAAGCGATATATACAAAGATGATGTACGATTGAGTGAAAGTATTGTATTAAAAGATGTAAATATGCAAAAGATTTTAGAATTAAAATTGTTTGATGAGTATTATAAGAAAGTATTAGAAACTACCATGGGAAAATATAGCTATCATTTTGATGAATTTATAAAAGATATTTCTGATTTAAATTATGAAAGTATATCTACTCATATGAAATTGATTGATGATACACAGGATATGGTACAAATTTATTTGGTTAGGACTTTATGTGTTGATGGTGAAGTTTTGGATGGAAAACAAATTTGGGATAGTTATGTAGATTTATGGGAAAATGGCAGAAAAACTATGTCTTATGCCGAGTGGAAAATTGAATTATCTAGAATTATAAGCAAAATGAATAATTTTATCTATCAAGTTAGTAAACATAATCTGCATATAGGAAAATTTTATGAACAAATGGGTAATATTATTTGCTTAGAAGATGGCGATAAATATTTTACAAAAGACAAATTTAATAGAGAGATATTATATATTAAGAATTGAAGCATAAATCTATTTTATTAATAATATAGATTTATTATGTTGGTTAAAATTTTTCTAGAATGTTGTTTAAATTAGAGTATAAAATATAAAATCTTAAAAATAAGGAATTAATAGTAATAAATGTTGTTTTTAAATTTGCTGTTGTAGATACTAGGGTAAATATAACGATTAGATTAACAGTAACAAACGTTGTTTTAAATAAACTTAGCAATGGAAATATATAGATATTTTAAAATAAAAAATGATAATAAATTATTATGAATAAATATATAATCTATTAATAATTTTTATAGACTAAAAGAATTATTTTTGTTATAATATACAAACTATGACTTTGGAGGTATATATTTGACAAAAATAAAAATATTATTGATTACTATTTGTATTATGGTGATGTCTACTATGACTGTCAGTGCAAATGCGTTTGATGATTTGAAAGATGACTTAAAAGATGATCAAGCATTGAAATTAGCAGCGGGATATCTAGTTGCTAATGAGGTGCAACGATTAACGAAAATAAGTGTATTAGAATTATTCTTAGCTTCAACAGCAGTTAATTATATGGACAATAAAGATCTAACAAATGCAGTAGTAAAATCTTTAGTATATCAGATAAAATTTTAAATGATGGCATAAACATAAGGATGTTGTTTTGTATAGAATGATATTCTTATGTTTTTTTATTAGATGAAACCTTAGTAATATGTCTTTATAGTATAATTGAAAAAAACTATAGGATATGATGATATGAAGGATAATTTTAAATTGGAAATGACAACAGTATGGTCTTTTCCTAAAAGAGGCAATTGGGCTACACATTCAGGAATGTATCGTGGAAATTGGTCACCATATGTTCCTCGTAATTTAATATTAAAATTTACAGCAGAACATGATTGGATATTAGATCAATTTATGGGAAGTGGAACAACATTAATTGAAGCTAAATTATTGAATAGAAATATTATTGGTATAGATGTTAATGAGAAGGCATATAAAATAACAGAAAAAAACTTAAATTTTGAGTGTAAAACATCATCACATATTCATATAAGATTATGTAGTGCAGAAAATATATATTTTATAAAAAATAATAGTATAGATTGTATTTGTACACATCCTCCATATGCTAATATCATTAAGTATAGTAAAGATAATCAATATGATATATCATTATTAAGTGTTGAAAAATATTTGTTAGCTATGAAAAATGTAGCAAAAGAATCGTATCGTGTGTTAAAATCTAATCATATTTGTGCTATTATGGTAGGCGATATTAGAAAAGAAGGAATTTTAATTCCTTTAGGTTTTTATGTAATGAATATTTTTAAACAGCAAGGTTTTATTTTAAAAGATATAATAATAAAAGAACAACATAATTGTAAATCTACTTCAAAATGGGTAAATATAAAGCATTCTTTTTATTTATTAGCACATGAATATATTTTTATATTTGAGAAAAAGTAAATTTTTATGGAGATGATGAGTTGATAGATAATAATATATCACCATTTATAAAATGGGCAGGAGGAAAACGCCAATTATTACCTTATATTAAGGAAAAAATGCCTTTGAAATATAAAAATTATATAGAACCATTTATAGGTGGTGGCGCTGTATTGTTTGGTATAACACCAGATAAGGCAATAATTAATGATATAAATAAAGCACTTATAAATGTATATAATCAAATAAAATATAATCCTATTGAGTTAATGGATTTTTTATCAAAAATAGATATTCAAAGTGATGTTGAACCTAAAGAATATTATTATAAAAAAAGAGAAATATTTAATGATAAGATAATGAAATCTGAATATGATATAGAATTAGCTAGCTTATTTATTTATCTAAATAAACATTGTTTTAATGGATTATACCGTGTAAATAGCAAAGGTTTATTTAATGTACCATTTAATAATAGTTTGGCAAAATCTTTTAATGAAGACAATATAAAAGCTGTATCAAGATATTTACAAAAAGTAACTATTTTAGAGGGCGATTTTGAAGTGGCTTGCCAAAATGCACAAGAAGGAGATTTTATTTTTTTAGATAGTCCATATGCCCCATTAAATGATAATTCTTTTGAAGCGTATACTAAAGAAGGTTTTGATATTGAAAGTCATAAAAGATTAGCTAGTTTATTTGATAGGTTAACTAAAAAAGGTTGCTTTTGTATGTTGACTAATCATAATACTGTATTTATTGAGGATTTGTATAAAAATTATTCAAGAGAAGTTATAAAGGTTAGAAGATATATTAATTCTGATGCTAATAATAGAAAAGGCGAAGAAGTAATTATAACAAACTATTAATAAAAGATAATATGGAGTTATTTATGAAAAATAGAGATTTTGATAAATGGTTATCAACCATGAATGATTCAATTGCAACATGGAAATATTATACTGATTTTGAAAAAGTATACAAAAATGCAGAAAAAATAAAAACAGAAATATATATATTAAACAGTTTAATAAATAGTAAAAATATAAGAGAAGATTTTAAAAAATTATTATTAGAATATCCACAAATATTGAAAGTAATACCATTATTAATAGCTAAAAGAACAACAGATGTAATAATCATTAATGATACAGTACAAAAATATTATTACAATTTTAAAAAGATGAATTATAGCATAGATGATTATGCTTTGTTCATGGAAAATACGGGAATATTTGATTTATTGAGTAATCATCTTATAGCCAATTTATATGATTATATCTTGGGTGTAGAAGTAGGTTTAGATACTAATACTAGAAAAAATAGAACAGGGAAAGCAATGGAAACATTGGTGGAAAGTTATATTTTACAAAGTGGTTTTGTTAAAGAAAAGAATTATTTTACGCAGGTAAGTAAAAATCGCTTGAAAGAAGATTTTAATATAGATTTGTCTAATTTAAAGATTGATGAAATATTTAAAAGTAGTAAAAAAGAAAAATCAGAGAAAAAATTTGATTTTGTTGTTAAAACAGAGCAAAAATATTATTTAATTGAGACAAATTTTTATACAACACAAGGTTCTAAATTAAATGAGACGGCAAGAAGTTATAAAGAATTAGCATTAGAATTTAAAGACTTAGATAATATAGATTTTGTTTGGATTACTGATGGTAAAGGTTGGCAAACAACGAAAAAGAATTTACAAGAAACTTTCAATATATTGGATAATATATATAATATAAATGATATGGAAAATGGAATTTTAACAAAACTTTTTAAATAAAAAATGCATTAGAATTTTTTCTAGTGCATTTTTTTATATAATTATATTGTGAGGTGAATTTTATGGAATTTAGAGTATTAAAATATTTTTTAACTGTTGTAAGGGAAGAAAATATAACAAAAGCAGCGAATGTATTACATATTACCCAGCCAACATTGAGTCGACAATTAGCTCAATTAGAAGAAGATATTGGAGTAAAATTATTTAATCGTGGAACTAGAAAGATAAGTTTAACAAATGAAGGAATGTTATTAAGACGTAGGGCAGAAGAAATAATTTCTTTAGTGGACAAAACAGAACAAGAATTAAATGAACAAGATGAAATGTTAGATGGTGTGATTTCTTTGGGATGTGGAGAATTAAGTTCTGTATCTACGCTAGCAGATATATTAGCTGGCTTTAAGAAGAAGCATCCTCTTATTATTTATGATTTATATACAGCAAATGCAGATGATATTAAAGAAAAAATAGATGAAGGATTAATTGATATTGGTTTATTGTTAGAGCCCGTGAATATAGAAAAGTATGAATATATTCGATTGCAGACAAAAGAAGTGTGGGGTGCTGTAATGAGAGCTGATGATGAATTAGCTAAGCAAAAATTTGTTACTGCAGAACAGTTGAGCAAAAGACAAATAATATTAGCACGTAGACCAAAAGCTAAAAATGAATTAGCACATTGGTTTGGTAAGTATTATGATAAACTGAATATTTCATTTACAAGTAATATGAGTACAAATGCAAGTATTATGGTAGAAAAAGGATTGGGAAATGCTTTAATTATTAAAGGCTCATTGCCATTTTTAGATGAAAATAGAATAAAATGCATACCACTATATCCAGCTTTGATAGCTAATAGTGTTTTAGTTTGGAAAAGACATCAGCCATTTAATTTGGCTACAACAAAATTTATAGAGTATATGCAATGCTTTTTAAGCATGAGATGATATTAAAAATAGGTATTAGACATATATTGAATTTTTATTTTATAATGTGAATGTAAGTTGATATAAAAAATATTTGATTTACGTTTACATTATTTTTTTAGGTGATATATATAGTGATAGTAAAATATGAATTTATTATTTATTAAAAAAGGATAAGTGCAAATAAAAGAGATAAGGAGGAAATAAAAATGACAATTGGAGAAATATCACAAGAAATAGGTCTATCAGCAGATACTTTAAGATATTATGAAAAAATAGGATTATTACCTAATGTACCAAGAGATAATAGTGGCAAACGTAATTATGATGAGAATTTTATTAATTGGATAAAATTTATTCAAACATTAAAAAATAGTGGAATGTCTTTAAACGATATTATAGAGTATATAAATTTGGCAAAATGTGGCAATAATACATATCAAGAACGCAAAAATTTATTAATAAAATCTAAGCAAATATTATTAGAAAAAATGTCGAATTTACAATCTATGATAGAGAAAGCAAATTATCAAATTAATAATTATGATAATATTTTAGTACCTAAGACAAATGCTTTAATATTTTAAATAAAAATATTTGAATATTCTTGATTTTTATAGGAATAGAAGAAAGGAAAATAATTATGAAAAAAACAATGATATTAACTTCAATGGCATTGATGTCTTTAGTAGCTGTGGGTTGTGCAAATGAAGAAGTTAAAGATACACAAGATAATCAGCCTGTTGTTTCAACAAATATGGAAGAAGTACAAACAGAAGGCAATGTAAATACGAAAAAACCATTAATAGTTTATTTTTCTTATGGTGAAAATAGTGAATTGCCACAAGATGTAGATGCTTCAGCTAGTGCTAGTATACAAAAATGTAATGATGAAAATACTGGCAATACAGGTATAGTAGCACATATTATTCAAGAGAAAACAAAAGGAGATATGTTTTCTGTTCAGACAGTAAATAAGTATCCATCAACATATAATGAGACTGTTAATCAAGGAAAACGAGAGCATGAAAATAATATTCGTCCTGAACTTGCAAATCATATAGCAAATTTAGATGATTATGATACTATTTTCGTGGGTTATCCAAATTGGTGGTATGATATGCCAATGGCAATGTATAGTTTTTTTGATGAATATGATTTGAGTAATAAGACAATTATTCCGTTTAATACTTCTGGCGGTAACGCTTTTTCTGACACTATAAATACAATTAAAAAATTAGAGCCAAATGCAAATGTAATTGAAGGTATAACAATTAGAGCTGAAGATGTAGAGTCTAGCCAAAATGAAATTGATGAATGGTTAAATGATTTAGGTTATAATATTTGATTTAAATATACATTTATAAGAAAGGACAGATAATAATGAAGAAAAAATTATATATTTTCATAGTGATTATATTGTCCTTTCTTATTTTTGGTACATATAAAATATTCATAGAAAATAAAACAATAGTGGAAAAAGATACTGTTTTAACAATGGATACGCAAATTTCATGGGTAATATATGAAAAACCTTCACTATATCCATTAGATTTAAATGCGAAAATAAAAACGAGAATAAATGAATTAGTAAAATTATTATCAGTTACTGATGAAAATAGTGAAATTTATAAAGTAAATCATCATCAAGAACAAGATATAAAATTAAGTGAAGATACTAAAAATGTAGTTTTATTTGCACTACAGATGGCAGAAAAAACAAACGGAGCTTTAGAGCCGACTATATATCCAGTGCTTAGAGAATGGGGCTTTACTACAGGAAAATACCAAATACCTGATGAAACAAAAATAAGAGATTTATTGAATTATGTAGATTATAGGAAAGTTAGTTTAAAAGAAAATCAAATATATTTGCCAGATGGTATGCAGATTGATTTAGGAGCAGTAGCCAAGGGATATATAGGTGATGAAATCATAAAAATTTTGAAGGCAAATAATATATCGTCTGCTTTAATAAATTTAGGTGGTAATGTTCAATTATTAGGAACAAAACCAAATGGTGATTTATGGAATATTGGACTTAAATCACCTAATAGTCAAGATTATATAGGTATCTTAAGATTAGCGGATTGTGCGGTCGTAACTTCAGGAAATTATGAACGATATTTTATCGGCGAAGATAATAAACGATATTGGCATATTTTAGATGGAAAAACAGCTAAACCAGCAGATAAGCATATTAATTCAGTGATGATTGTGACAAAACAAGGAAAATTAGGTGATGCTTTATCTACAGCATTATTTGTAATGGGAGTAGATGAAGCTATTAATTATTGGAAGCAAAATAAAGATGAAAATGATGCATTTGAGATGATATTGATTACAGATGATAAAAAAATATATATAACTGAGAATTTAGTTGATAGTTTTACTTTGCAAGATAAATATAAAGATTATCATATGGTGGTGGTAACTTTATGAACAATATTAATAAATCAGTAATATGTATTGTTTTGGTGATTATATTTATTGCCGTTTTTATTGGTTTAAGAAATAGTTTTGCCGAAAAAACAAATACAGTGGAGATAATTCAAGATGGAAAGATAATTTATACTTTGGATTTAAATAAGAGTAAAGATGAATTAATACAGGTAGAATTCAAAGGTCATAAAAATATAATTCAAATAAAAGATAAACAGATAAGTATAATTGAAGCTGATTGTCCTGATAAAACATGTGTAAATATGGGAATTTTAAAATCAGCATTTACTCCTATAGTGTGTTTGCCCAACCATTTAGTAATTCAGTATGTAAATGATGATAAAGAAATTGATGCTACGGTAAATTAGGTGATAGTGATGAAGACAAAAAAATTAGTGCAATTATCTTTATTGACTGCGATAGCACTGAGTATATTTATTGTAGAATTACAAATACCAAATCCTTTGCCACTTCCAGGAATTAAACTAGGTTTAGCAAATATAGTAACTTTATATGTAATTTATAGATATAGAGCAAAAGAGGCACTATTGGTGCTGATGGCTAGAATTATTTTAGGTAGTGTATTTAGTGGTAATCTTATGGCTATAATGTATAGTTTAGCTGGCGGAATTTGTTGTTTTATTGTGATGAGTGTACTGCATGGTAAAATAGAAGAAAAATATATTTTTATAGTTAGTATATTAGGAGCTTGTGCACATAATATAGGGCAAATAATTATAGCAATATTTATAACAAAGACTTTAGCAATTATGATGTATTTACCATGGTTATTATTATCAGCAATGATTACAGGTTTATTTATTGGTTTATGTACACAATACTTACTCAAAAGTAGAGCTATATTAATACAAAAATAAAAAATCCTATTGCTTAAAAATTTTAGGCAATAGGATTTTTTGTTTATAATTCTTCTTCGACACGCATGAGGAGGAAGCAAAGGTCAGATAAACGATTTAAATAAATTTTTACATTTTCATTAATAGCTTCTTTTTCAGCTAAAGTTAAAACTTCACGTTCAGCTCTACGCGTAGTAGTACGTGCTAAATCTAAAAATGCTCCAGATTGAGTATTACCAGGCATGATAAAAGCAGTTAATGCTGGTAATTTAGCTTCAAACTCAACGATTTTTTGATCTATATTAGAAATGATTTCATTATTTATATAATATTTATCTGTGATACTAGCTAAATCAGCCATTAATTTTAGATTAGTTTGCTCAAGTTCTAATAAAAGTTGTTTAACTTCTTCTTTTTTAGCAAAAGCTCTAGCAAGACCGAGAGCAGAACTGACTTCATCAACAGTACCATAAGCTTGTACACGTAAAGAATTTTTAGCAACGCGTTCTCCAGTAAATAAAGATGTAGTGCCTTTATCCCCTGTTTTTGTACAAATAGACATATTTTCTCCTTTTATCAATCACCATTATATACGCTAAAGTCGATATCATGGTTAGGTATATAGATTTCTGTTTCACTGAAAAATACATGAACTTCACGTTCTGCATTAGCAGGGCTATCGGAAGCATGAACAGTATTTACAGTTTTGGAAAGTGCAAAATCACTGCGGATTGTGCCAGGTTGTGCTAAATTAGGGTCTGTTTTACCATGGAGTTCACGAACTCTTTCAATAGCATTTTCACCTTCAACTACTAAAGCGACAATTCTATCAGAAGCCATAAAATCCACTAAACGTTGGTAATAAGGTTTACCCACATGTTCAGCATAATGTTTAGAGGCTATACAGTCGTCCATTTCTAGCATTCGCATAGCTACAATATCAAATTTTTCTTTTTCATAACGACTAATAATATCGCCAATATGATAATTTACTACAGCATCAGGTTTGATTAATACCAACGTTCTTTCTCTCATAAAAGACAACTCCTATTTTTATTCTTTGTATCCATCAGCTAAAAGTTTATAATGTAAAGCTGATTCATGAAGTGCTTCGATTTCATCTTCTCTTAAAGCACGAACTACTTTTACTGGTGAGCCAAATAACATAGAATTATTTGGTAATTTTTTATGCTCAGTAACAAGAGAACCTGCACCAATTACACTATTATGACCAATTTCAGCATATCCAAGTAATATAGCGCCCATACCGATTAGAGTATTATCGCCGACTTTACTACAATGGATAACAGCATTATGACCGATAGTAACATAACTGCCAATATGAGTAGGTGCATTGCTCATTACATGAACAGTTACATTATCTTGAATATTTGTATAATCACCAACAACTATAGGTTGCAAATCACCACGAAGTACAGCACCTGGCCAAATATTAGTGTATTCGCCAATAGTAACATCACCGATGATTACTGCACTAGGATGAACATATGCAGTCTTAGCTATTTTAGGTGTATGTGATTTATAAGCTTGAATCATTAAAAAAATCCCCTAACTAAAAATAATTTATAATTATTTTACGACCATTACAGGAACAGGAGAATCTTCAATAACTTTTTGACTTACGCTACCAATGAGAGCTCCTTTGAAGATACCAAGACCACGGCTACCCATGATGATGATATCAGAATTAGTTTCTTGAGCTACACGAATAATAGCTTTTGGACGAGAACCTGTTTCTACATGTTTTGTTGCAGTAATATCTTTTGGAAGTTTTTCCCAGATTCGATCAAAGATGATATCACTAGGAATATGTTCATTGATATGACTAGAAACGTAAACGAATTCAAGAGATGCACCAGCTTTTTCTGCTAAGGAAATTGCCTGGTCAACTGCTTTACAAGCATTATCAGAACCATCTACAGGAACTAGGATTTTATTAATTTTACTCATAAAAAAAACCTCCTTATGATAGGACATAAAGTTTTATTTCATATTTCTTATATTATTAATTTTCGTGATAATTTTTAAAAATCCTTTTTTTGTTTAGAAATAAATTAAATTGAAAAAAGAAAATCTCTTAATATATTAACAAAATATACTAAGAGATTTTTATAATTAGTCTATATCTATTAAGGCTTTTCCTTGATGATACAATCCTGTGCGACAAACTAGGGCATTTTCTACGGAAATATTTAATTTATATTCATTTTTTAATACATCTAAAATTTCATTTGGTTTAGTGGTACCAGTAGATGTGATTTTTATATTTAAAGAAATATTTAAAGTATTATCTTCTAAATTATATTGCATAGCTTTAGGAAGATATTGTTTGATTTCTATTTCTTTGCGTTTTTTTGGTGTTTCACGAACAACGACAATTTCTTTAGTTTGATTAAATTTATTGATAGCTTCTGTTACAGTGTTTAAGTTATCTTGACAAGGTAAAACGATAGAATAGGAAGCTTCATCAACAATGGACATCAAAGCTTTAGCACGCATATCAATTTGTCTAGCTTTTAAAAGTCTCACTCCTGGTGGCAATGCTTTAGATAATTTATCAAATAATTCAGGTTGACAAATATCTTTTTTTAATTCTAAATCCATATATTCAGCATCGCTTGTTACACCTACAGATAAAGCAGAAGCAAAAGAAATTTTCATATGAGGATTGAAACCTTCGGAGTAAGCTGCTGGAAGGTGAGCACGACAAATTGCACGTTGCATTAAAGATGCAAAATCAAGATGGGAAATATATCTTATAGGTTCGCCTTTTGTGATTTCTAAGCGATATTTTATCATTTAATAAAAACCTCCATAAACATAATAGATAATTATTTAATAGTATCCATATCAGTATCAAGTGTAGGGCAAATTCCGCAAGCGTTGCAATTACCATGACGGCAATCTCTTGTTAATTCGCCTTTTGTAGCTTTTTCGTATTCACGCAATAAGAATTTTTTGCTAACACCTGGAGTAGTATGTTCCCAAGGGAGTTTTTCATCAAATTTATATTCACGCATATTATAAAAATATGGGTCAATATTGCATTTAGCAAAAGCGTTCATCCAAACATCATATTTAAATTCTTCGCTCCAACCATCAAATTTTGCTCCATCTAACCATGCTTGATAGATTACTTTGCTAAGGCGTCTATCGCCACGAGAGATAGTACCTTCTAGGATGCTAGTTGTAGCAGTATGATAGTTAAACTGGATAGAGCGGTCAGTGATATGAGATTTTAATAATTGTTGTTTACGTTGGAATTCTTCTAAAGTATTTTGTGGGAACCATTGGAATGGTGTAAATGGTTTTGGTACAAAACAAGATACGCTAACAGTAACGCGGATATCACGGCGTTTAGTGATATAACGATATAATTTAGCAACTTTTGCACCAAGTTCAGCAATGCCGATGATATCTTCATCAGTTTCAGTTGGTAGACCCATCATGAAGTAAAGTTTTACTGTTTTCCAGCCATGACGGAAAGCAGCGCCTGTTGCTTCCATGAGATTTTCTTCAGTTACACCTTTATTGATTACATCGCGCAATCTTTGTGTACCAGCTTCAGGGGCAAAAGTCAAACCACTTTTGCGGACTTGTTGCATTTTATGAGCAAGGTCAATAGAGAAACTATCAATGCGTAGAGATGGTAAAGAGAAAGATACACGTTCGTTTTTATAATCTTCCATGAGGTCATCTACGATTTCACCAAGACAAGTATAATCAGCAGAGCTTAAAGAAGTGAGGCTCATTTCATTATAACCAGTGTTATCGAGCATTTCTTTAGCGATAGTGCGTAAGCGGTCAGTAGTGCGTTCACGTACAGGACGATAAGATATACCAGCTTGACAGAAACGACAACCACGAGTACAACCGCGGAATAATTCGAGCATTACACGGTCATGAACGATATCAATATAAGGTAATACAGGTTTTTTGATAGCGAAAGAGTCGCGGAAATTTTTGATTACACGTTTATTGATTACAGGTTTAGCTTCAGGGCAAAGCGGTAAAATTTCTTTGAAAGTATTATCTTCATTGTAATGAACTTCATATAATGAAGGAACATAGATGCCGTCTAATTTAGCAAGTTCTTTTAAAAATCCTTGTCTGCCACCTACTTTACCTTGTTTTTTCCAAGTGATGAAAGTATCTACGATTTCATTTAAAACTTCTTCGCCTTCACCGATGACAAAGAAATCAAAGAAATCAGCTACAGGTTCAACATTATATACGCAAGGGCCACCACCAACGATAAATGGGTCATTTTCTGTGCGGTCTTTTTGCCAAAGAGGAATGTTGGCTAAGTCTAACATATTTAAAACATTAGTGTAAATCATTTCATATTGAAGTGAGAAGCCAACAAAATCAAATTCTTTGATTGGTGTAAAAGATTCTAAAGCATAAAGTGGTATATTATGTTCACGCATTTTGTCTTCCATATCAAGCCAAGGAGCATAAACACGTTCAGCTACAGTATCTTGTCTTTCATTTAATACTTCATAGAGAATTTTTAAACCAAGATTGGACATACCTACTTCATAAACATCAGGCATGGATAAAGCAAAGTGACAATCAACATCTTCATGATTTTTGTGTACAGCGTTTAATTCGCCACCAGTATAGCGAGCAGGTTTGGTAACAGTTTGTAAAATAGAAGGGTCTAGTTTAATCAATTTAATATCCTTTCTTCATGAAAAAAGCTGCTGTATAGGAAATTTTTATTTTTCATACAGTAGCTTTTAAATATAATATATACCAAATAATAATTAATCTTTTTGTTCAGTAGACTTTTGTTTTTCTTCAGTTTCATCTTTTTCAGGAAGACCAACATGTTGAAGACCATTTTTAGCTACTTGAACTGTATTTAAAATGTTTTGGATATAAACACTCATATGGTCAAATACTTGTTCAGCATATTGAACAGAATCATTGCGCATAGCTTCAGAATGTTTATATGTTTTTTCTAAAATTTCTTTTGCCTTAGCTTCAGCAGCTAAAGTGATTTCATTTTCAGAAGCTTTCTTTTGAGCATATACTTTTGCTTGTTCTATGATATTTTTGGCTTCTATGCGAGCATCTTCGATTATTTTATCTCGATTTGCATTGATTTCTTCAGCTTCTTTTAAAGCAGAAGGCCATTCTTTGCGAATATTACTTATGAGGCGAATGAGTTCTTCTTCGTTTACTAAGCATTTGTTAGTTAAAAGGAAACGAGAAGAACTAGCCACAAGATCTTCTAATTCGTGAAGGGAGTCTAATAAATCCATAGTGATATTACCTCTATAATTTATAATTATTTTGATGTAGGTACTCGTTTAATTTTTTCATGTATAGCAAGTTCTACACAATGAGGAACTAAATGAGTGATATCTCCACCGAACTGAGCTAATTCTCGAATTGCAGATGAAGATACATGATAATATTTATTATCAGTAGTTAAAAAGATATTTTCAATATCTGGAGCCATGTTTTTGATGAGCATAGCGCGTGGAAATTCATAGAGAAAATCGTTGGCATCACGTAAACCGCGAACGATTACATGAGCATTTTTTTGATGAGCATAGTCAGCAAGTAGACCAGCAAAACAATCAACTTTTACATTAGGAATATGAGCAGTAGCTTGTTTTAATAAAGCTACGCGTTCTTCAACAGTAAATAAAGGTTTTTTATTTATATTATTGAAAACACCAACAATTACTTCATCAAACATTTTAGAAGCTCGTTCAAAAATATCAATATGCCCATTAGTTACAGGGTCAAAACTTCCAGGACAGATAGCAATAGTCATACATTAATCCTCACTTTTATTTGATTTTAATTCATAAATACTTATTTGTGTAGTAGAACCATATTTTTGATTACGCAATAAAGTATATTGATGAAAATCTGAAGGCAGTTTATCTTCAATAGCATGTTCCATAATAATTATACCATCTTCAGTTAATAATGGATATTCATGGAGCATTTGCAAAACTTTTAAGCATAAATCTTGATGATATGGCGGGTCACAAAATATTATATCAAATTTTGTTTGTTTTAGATGTAATTTTTTTATGGTAGCAAAGACATCAGCTTTTAAGATAGTAGATTTATCAATAAGTTTTGTATGCGTAGCATTAAATTTAATAGTTGAAATACTATCTAAAGAGCAATCTACCATGATGGCATGATTGGCACCTCGACTGAGTGCTTCTAAGGATAAATTACCGGTTCCTGAAAATAAATCTAAGACATTTTTATCATAGATAAAAGAACCTAATATATTAAATAAAGATTCTTTTATTCTGTCAGCAGTAGGTCGAGTATTTTGCCCTTTAGGGGCTTTTAATTTTGCCCCGCGAGCTGAACCTGTGATTATTCTCATAAATTATCACCTAATAATTTAGCTTTTAATTGTTTATAAGCTTTTGTATAGTATGGGCCATTTTGAGATTCACGATGGTCAAAACCATAAGCACGTCTACTTATAGCTAAGATAGGTGGTGCTTGAATGCGTTTAGCTACTGCCATACCTGTGAATAAATTCCACCAACGTTCTAAGTCGCAGATAAAGTCTTTAGCTGTAGCAAAGTATTTATCTACAAGACCAGCCTTGCAACCAATATGTTCTTCTAAAGTTTTTTCACTGTACCAAAGAAGAATATCTTCTGGAGTAACTTTTTGCCAGCTTTCGACAAAAGCGCGGAATAAATAATCATGATATGGATATTTAATAGGGTCGCCCTTACCAGCATCAACATCTTGTTCACTAGAAAGTTCGGCACTAGGTACAATATCAATAATGCCTTGAGGAATTACTTCACGTTTATATACATGTTCATTTAAATAATGAGCTAATTCATATACTTGATATTTCCATAAATCAGCAAGACCAGCTAAAAATCCAGATTGGTCACCGTATAATGTGGAATAACCGACTGTAGTTTCTGCTTTATTGGCATTACAAGTAAAGCCACCACCAATACTAGCTGCCATACCAGCTAAAATACGAGCTGAACGGTCACGAGCTTGGATATTTTCTTTGACAAAAGAAGATACTTGTACTTTATGAACATCATTAGTAGTTAAATGAGTGATATCAGTATTTTCAAATTGATTTACAGTGAAATCAACAACTTCTTGAATTGGCACGATGGCATAATTACAGCCTAAGTTATGAGCCAATTGACTAGAAAGACCTTTTGTTGTAGCAGAATTGAATTTACTAGGCATATTAATTAAGGTAATATTTTTAGCACCTAAAATATCTGCATAAAGAGCAGAAGCAACAGCAGAGTCAATACCACCAGAAATACCGATGATTACTTTTTGCATACGAATATTTTTGAGGAATTTTTTGATACCATAATGAAGTGCTTGGTAAATATTAGAAATATCATCATTTTGAGGAATTGGAAGTGGAGTATATTCATCATTGCCAAGTAAGTTTATATAATTATTTTGAGCTTTATAAGCAGGGCAAGTTGCAATGATATTTCCATTTTCATCATAAACTGTGCTAGAACCATCAAAAGTATAGATAGTTTTACCATTGTTTTGAATACCAATATTATTTACATATATTAAAGGAATGTTATTATCTTTTGCTTGTTTTGCAAATACGCGATGGCGTTTATTATTTTTGCCAAAAGTATAAGGAGAAGCAGATATATTGATTAACATATCTAATTTATAATTTTGACAAAGAATATCAATTGGAGCAAAAGCATAATCATCACTCCAACCATCTTCACATAAAATACAACCTAAATTTAATTCTTGACCTTTGATATTGACTTTTACAGGAGAAAGAATATCATTTAAATTGAGTTTTAGTTCAGTTGCTAAGCTTTGTAAACTGAAGAAATAACGACTATCATCAAATTCACGATAATTTGGAAATAGAGTTTTGATGACAAATGGATATGGAGATTTTTCAGGTTTGATTAATTTGCCATTATAAGCTGTATATAAAGCATTGTATTTACGAACGCGACCATCAGTATTTTTCTTATCCCAGTCAACAGCAATATTACCAAAAATGATACAAATATCTTGAGAAGCTGCGATAATATCTTCGCCATAGCTTAAACAATCTTTTAAAAATGCTGTTTGTTCCCAAGTATCACCTAAGAGATAACCTGGAATACACATTTCAGGGAAAATTATAATATCTGTATTATTTTGTTTAGCTTCATCAATAGCTTGAAGCATACGCTCTACATTTAGGTCAGGATGACCTGGTTCAACATCAATTTGGCTGAAACAGATTTTTACCATAAAACAACCGCCTTTATTATTAATTAATTATGTTACTACAATAGCACGAATTGTATTGATTTACAAGTAAATGAGCAGATAAATAGAGATATATATAAATAAAAAGCTTGCAATTTAAATTCTTTCTGTGATATAATGTTAGCACTGTGTTTTTTAAAAGTACGACATGATTTTTATTAGATATAATAAATATGTAGTCGTCAAGACAATAGGGCAAGAACAACCCGAATTTAAGCTTGTGGAGATAGTAGGTAACGAATTTGATGAAGCAAGAAGTCAACTATTATAATATGTAAATTATTTCTATTATTATAGAAGGCAGTTCATGACTTAGTAATTATTTTCTATCTTCCATTCCTTAAGGAGGTGTGCTAAATGGCAAATGTTTGCGAAATCTGCGCTAAAGGTGAAAGAGCAGGAATGAATGTAAGCCATTCTCATTTAAAAACTAAACGCACTTGGAAACCAAACATTCAGCGTGTACGTGCTGTAGTTGACGGTGAAGTTAAACGTGTTAATGTTTGCACTAGCTGCATGCGTTCTGGTAAAATCCAGCGTGCTTAATGGTCTTAACGGACATTATAAAAAATAAGCTGCTTAGTATTAAGCAGCTTATTTTTTATTGCTAGGATAAATCAAATATCATGATTAAATTTTAAGGAAAAATAATAGGAGAAAAAAATGGCATTTTCTGAAAAAATTATTGAAACTAGACAAAAAGCTTTAGCTTTATGTAAAGAATATTTTGCTCGTCCTGATGAAATAGCAGAATTTAATACTTTAAAAATTCTTGATGCTATGAGAAAAGTAAAAGTGTCTGAAGCACATTTTAATACAACATCTGGATATGCTTATGATGATATTGGTAGAAATAAAATTGAAGAATTATATGCAGAAGTCTTCAAAGCAGAAGCAGCTTTAGTGCGTACTCAATTTGTATCTGGTACACATGCTTTAGCTACTGTTTTATTTGGTATATTACGCCCTGGTGATCAGTTGATATATATTACAGGAACACCATATGATACTATGCAAACAGTAATTGGTTATGCAACAGATAGCCCAGGTTCATTAAAAGAATTTGGTATTTTATATGATGAAGTGCCATTAAAAGATGGTCGTGTTGATTTTAATGTAGCTAAAGAAAAAATTACTACAAAAACTAAAATGGTAGTTATTCAGCGTTCTTGTGGTTATATGATGCGTCCAAGTTTAAGTGTTGATGAAATTGGTGAAATTTGCAAATTCGTCAAAGAAATCAATCCTAATTGTATTTGTTATGTAGATAATTGCTATGGTGAATTTACAGATACAAAAGAACCTATTGAAGTAGGCGCTGATATCATAGCAGGTTCTTTAATTAAAAATCCAGGTGGCGGTATTGCTCCAACAGGTGGATATATTGTAGGTAGAAAAGATTTAGTAGAACTTGCTTCTTATCGCATGACTTCTCCTGGTATGGGAGCAGAACTTGGTGCTTCTCTTGCAAATAATCGCTTATTGTTCCAAGGATTATTCTTAGCACCACATGTTGTCGCTCAAGCTGTAAAATCTGCGATTTTTGCTGCTGCATTTTTTGATTTATTAGGATTTAAAACATTACCTGCACCAGATACAAAGAGAAATGATATTATTCAGGCTATTGAAATGGGTAGCAAAGAAAAATTAGTTGCTTTTTGTCAGGGAATACAAAAATATTCTCCAGTTGATTCTTATGCAGCTCCAGAACCTTGGGATATGCCAGGATATGAAGATCAAGTTATCATGGCAGCAGGTACTTTTGTACAAGGTGCTTCTATTGAACTCAGTGCAGATGGCCCTATTCGTGAACCATATAATGTATATCTTCAAGGTGCCTTGACTTTTGAACATTCTTTAGTTGCTATTATGGGTGCAGGTCAAGCAGTAGAAGATTTAAATAAATAATTTTAATGGTAAAGTAAAATAAATACAAAAAAAGACACGTTATTTCGTGTCTTTTTTTGTGTGTATATATTATATTGGAGAGCTAAGGAAAAGCTTGTATTTAATATAACATAAATGATAATGATTTTCAATACTAAAATTAAATAAAATATGAAATTTTTTGTTGGATGTTTATAGACAACAAAAAAAGACACGTTGTTTCGTGCCTTTTTTGCTTGTATATATATCATAATTGGAGAGTCAAGGAAAAGCTCATATATAATATAACATAAATGATAATCAATTTCAATATAGAAATAAAAATAAATTTTTTTTAGAATAGCTTTATATAATTAGATAAGTTAAAATAAATAATAGAGAGATTGATAAACGGAATAATAAAAAAGTAAATTTTAATAAAAGAAACATTTTTTAGTAGAAAAATAATCTTATTTATAGTATTATTTTTGAATTGTTAAGAATATGTGAAAATGGTACAAATAATAATTTAAATATGTTAAAATACATCTTGCTGAGATTTACATAACTTTGAAATTTTATAGGAGGAGAAAGATGAGACATATTTCAGAATTAGCAAACACACATATTTGGCGTTACTTGAAAATCTTAATTGGATCGTTGATTGCAGGTTTAGGTTATAGTACGTTTATTATTCCTGCTAAGTTGCTTGCTAGTGGACTCAGTGGTATTGCTGTTATTGTTTACTATATGATTGATTTACCGATTGGTTTACAATTAATAGTATATAATATCCCAATTGTATATTTAGCATATAGAGTTTTTGGTAAATTATATGCGATTGATACGATTATTGGAACAGTAATGTTATCCGTAGCTATTGATGCTACAAGTTTTATTGGAAACTATCATCTGGTAGAAGACCCTATACTTAATTCTGTTTTTGGTGGTGTACTTGTAGGTATAGGTTGTGGTATTGTATTTAGAGCCAACTCTAATGGTGGTGGCTTTGATGTATTGGGTGCTGTTATCAAAAAATATTACTCTCTTGATTTAGGAACAGTAGTATTTGGTTTTAACTTGATTATTATTTTAGTAGGTATAGTATTGTTCAATGTTTCTATTGGTTTATATACTTTAATTAATATGTATATTGTTGGTGAAATCACTAATAAAGTAGTAGCTGGTTTCAATCGCAAAAAATTAGTAATAATCATATCACCATTTTCAGAAATTATTGGTTGGACTATTATTCAACATATTGGACGTGGCGTTACATTTTTAAATGGGGAAGGCGCATATAGTCATAAAAATCAAAAGGTAATTTTTGCAGTGGTGAATTTGACACAGGTAAGCAAGGTAAAACTCATAGTGAATGCTATAGACCCGACAGCTTTTATGATTATTACAGATACGTCAGAAGTTGCTGGACGAGGTTTTACTATAAAGATGCCGGAAAAACATTCGAGCAAGGATTTAACTGAATAAAAAGGTTTATAGGTTTGCCTTTATTAACCTAAATATATATTAGAAGAGGGATAGATATTAGGTGTCCGAAAAATTAAAACTATATGGATTTAATAATTTGACAAAGTCTTTAAGCTTTAATATTTACGATGTTTGCTATGCCAAAACACCAAGGGAACAGCGTGATTATATAAAATATATAGATGAACAATATAATTCAGAGCGTTTGACAAAGATTTTAACAAATGTAGCAGAAATGATAGGAGCTAGAGTGCTTAATGTTTCTAGTCAAGATTATGATCCGCAAGGAGCCAGTGTAACTATTCTCTTGGCAGATGAAAATATGCGTTTGGCAAAAAATGATGAAGTGGAAGATTGCGTGAGTAGTAAGACTGTTTTAGGTCATTTGGATAAAAGTCATATCACTGTGCATACGTATCCAGAATATCATCCAGAAACAAGTATTGCTACATTTAGAGTGGATATAGATGTTTCTACTTGTGGAGAGATTACTCCGCTTAGTACACTTGATTATTTAATTGGAAATTTTGATTCTGATATCATAACGATGGATTATCGTGTACGAGGTTTTACTCGTGATGTCAGTGGTAGAAAGTTATTTATGGACCATAAAATAACATCTATTCAAGATTATATTATGCCAGATACTTTATTGAATTATGATGCAATGGATATAAATGTGTATCAGGCTAATTTATTTCATACAAGAATGTTGATTAAAGAACCAGAATTAAGTAATTACTTATTTAATACTGATATTTATGAAATACCACCAAAAACTAGATTGGAAATAAGCAATCGTTTGCGTCGTGAGATGTTAGAGATTTTTAGTGGTACAAATGTTTTTTGATAAATCTTAAATGATTGATTAAAGAAGGTTGGTGAAATTATTGGATAGACAAGCACAAAAGAAAATGCCTGTTTTGGAAGCTTTAGAAAGATTTAAAAAAATGCGTGTAGTACCTTTTGATGTGCCAGGGCATAAAAGAGGTAGAGGAAATAAAGCTTTATTAAATTTTTTAGGCGAAAAATGTTTATCTGTAGATGTAAATTCAATGAAACCATTAGACAATTTATGTCACCCAGTTTCTGTAATCAAGGAAGCTGAGGAATTAGCAGCAGATGCTTTTGGAGCAGAGCATGCCTTTTTTATGGTAGGTGGAACTACGTCAGCTGTACAAACGATGATTTTAACAGCTTGTAAGCGTGGCGATAAGATTATTTTACCGCGAAATGTCCACCGCAGTGCTATAAATGCGATGATTTTGTGTGGAGCTATTCCAATATATATTAATCCGCAGATGGATAAACAACTTGGTATATCGCTCGGTATGTCAGTTGAGGAAGTAAAAAAAGCTATAAGAGAAAATCCAGATGCTAAAGCAGTTTTAGTAAATAATCCAACATATTATGGTATTTGTTCTAATTTAAAAGAAATTATAAAAGTAGCCCATGAACATAATATGTTAGTTTTGGCTGATGAAGCACATGGAACACATTTTTATTTTAATAAACGATTACCTATAGCAGCTATTCATGCGGGAGCTGATATGGCAGCTGTAAGTATGCATAAATCAGGTGGATCACTTACACAAAGTTCATTTTTGCTCACTGGTAAAAATGTAAAAGCAGGTTATGTTCATCAGATTATAAATTTGACACAAACTACAAGTGGTTCATATTTATTGATGTCTAGCCTTGATATTTCTCGTTCTAATTTAGCCGTACATGGCAGTGAAATCTTTGATTTTGTTATAGATTTAGTAGATTATGCACGACAAGAAATCAATAATATCGGCGATTATTATGCTTATGCAGATGAAAAGATAAATGGCGATAGTGTTTTTGATTTTGATACCACTAAATTAGCCATTTATACATTACCTGTAGGTCTTGCTGGTATTGAAGTATATGATTTATTGCGTGATGAATACGATATTCAAGCAGAATTTGGCGATATCGGCAATCTACTTGCTTATGTATCTGTTGGCGATAGAGCAAAAGATATTGAACGCTTAGTAAGTGCGTTAGCAGAAATTCGCAGAAATTATAAAAAAGACCATAAGGGCATGTTAGAAGCTGAATATATCAGCCCTAAAGTAATGTGTGGACCACAAGATGCCTTTTATAGTGAAAAAGTATCTTTACCATTAGATGAAAGCTGTGGTAAAGTATGCAGTGAATTTGTAATGTGTTATCCACCAGGAATACCGATTTTGGCACCAGGGGAATTAATTACACCAGAGATTTTGGAATATATTCACTATGCTAAAGATAAAGGCTGTTCCATGACAGGCCCTGAAGATATGGAAATAAAACGTTTAAATGTAATTAAGGAGTGATAGATAAATGGATTTATGGTTCAGTGAATTACATACACCGTATGTAAAGTTTTCTATTCAGATTGATAAACAACTTCATTCTGAACAGACTGAGTTTCAGCGTATAGATATTTTTGAGTCTAAAGAATTTGGTCGCATGATGGTATTAGATGGCTATGTAATGCTAACTGAAAAAGATGAATTCATTTATCATGAAATGATAGTGCATGTACCTATGGCAGTACATCCTAATCCGAAGAGAGTACTTATCATTGGCGGTGGCGATGGTGGTACTGCTCGTGAATTATTGCGTTATAAAAATGTAGAGTCAGTGGATTTAGTAGAAATTGATGAGCGTGTTGTGGATATTTCACGTAAATATTTACCACAGACAGCTTGCAGTTTTGATGATGAACGTTTGCATTGTTATTTTGAAGATGGTTTGAAATTCATTCGCCATTGTAATAATGAATATGATTTAATCATCGTTGATTCTACAGACCCATTTGGCCCTGGGGAAGGTTTATTCACTAAGGAATTTTATGGAAATTGCTATAAAGCATTAAAAGAAGATGGCATTATGGTAAATCAGCATGAAAGTCCATTTTATGATGAAGATGCTTTTGCTATGCAACGCGCACATCAACGTATTGTAAAATCTTTCCCTATAAGTAGAGTATATCAAGCGCATATCCCTACTTATCCATCAGGTCATTGGTTATTTGGCTTTGCGTCCAAAAAGTATCACCCAGTTTTAGATTTTGATGCTAAAAGATGGAATGCTTTAGGCTTAAAAACTCGCTATTATAATGCGAACTTACACAATGCATCATTTGCATTACCAAATTATGTGGAGGAATTAATGGAAGATGTTGAAGAAAAACATTGAGACATTTTTAGGTTGTGATAGAGAATATGATGAAGCGAAAATAGTTTTATTTGGCGCACCGTTTGACTCTACAACTTCATATAGACCAGGGACTCGTTTTGCTAGTCGTACTATGAGAGCAGAATCATATGGTCTTGAAACTTTTAGCCCATATCTTGATTTAGATTTAGAAGATGCCTATGTTTTTGATGGCGGAGATTTAGAACTTCCTTTTGGCAGTGTGGAAAATGCACTAAAAGATATTGAAGATTTTACACGTCAGATTGTAAATGATGGTAAAATTCCACTTATGATCGGTGGCGAACATCTAGTTACTTTAGGCAGTGTACGTGCTGTAGCCGAAAAATATGATGATTTGCATATCATTCATTTTGATGCACATGCTGACCTTCGTGATGATTATTTAGGAGCTAAATTATCTCATGCTACAGTGCTTCATCGTGTATGGGATATCGTTGGCGATAATAAAATTTATCAATTCGGTATCAGAAGTGGTGAACGTGCTGAATTCGCTTGGGGCAAAGAGCATGTACAGACTAGACGTTTTGATTTTGTAGGTTTGGAAGATGTTGTAGAAAAATTAAAAGGAAAACCTGTTTATTTTACAGTGGATTTAGATGTATTAGATGCAGCTGTATTCCCTGGAACTGGTACACCAGAAGCAGGTGGAGTATCTTTTGATGAACTTCGTCGTGCAATGAATTTAGTAGCTAATAAATGCAATGTAGTAGGCTGTGATATGGTAGAATTATCTCCACCATATGATCAAAGTGGTATCTCTACAGCTACTGCTTTAAAATTACTACGTGAATATTTATTGGCTTTAGATTATAATATAAATAATAAATAAATTTTTATAAAAGGGGGAATTTGCCAAATGGGTAAAGCTCTAATTATTGGTTGTGGTGGTGTAGCAAGTGTTACTATCCATAAATGTTGTCAAAATAGTGATGTATTCGAAGAAATCTGTATTGCTAGCCGTACAAAAAGCAAATGCGATGCTTTAAAAGAAAAATTAAGCGGTGGCAAAACAAAAATTACTACAGCTCAAGTAGACGCTGATGATGTAAATCAACTTATTAACTTAATCAATGAATTCAAACCAGATGTAGTAATCAACTTAGCTCTTCCATATCAAGATTTAACAATTATGGACGCTTGTCTTGCTACTAAAGTTCATTATGTGGATACTGCAAATTATGAACCATTAGATACTGCTAAATTTGAATATAAATGGCAGTGGGCTTATCGTGAACGCTTTGAAAAAGCTGGAATTACTGCACTTTTAGGCAGTGGTTTTGACCCAGGTGTAACAGGCGTATTCTCTGCTTATGCAATGAAACATCATTTTGATGAAATTAACTATATTGATATCTTGGATTGTAATGCAGGTGATCATGGTTATCCATTTGCTACAAACTTCAATCCTGAAATCAATATCCGTGAAGTTTCTGCTAATGGTAGCTACTGGGAAGATGGTAAATGGGTAGAAACTAAACCTATGGAAATAAAACGCGTGTACAATTTCCCAGAAATTGGCGAAAAAGACATGTATTTACTTCACCATGAAGAACTTGAATCTTTAGGCTTAAATATCAAAGGTATTAAACGTATTCGTTTCTTCATGACTTTTGGTCAGTCTTATTTAACTCATTTAAAATGTTTAGAAAATGTAGGCATGACTTCTATCGAACCTATCGAATTTGAAGGTCATAAAATCGTGCCACTTCAATTCTTAAAAGCTGTACTTCCAGATCCAGCTAGCCTTGGCCCTCGTACAGTAGGTAAAACAAATATCGGCTGTATCTTCCAAGGTAAAAAAGATGGTAAAGATAAAACATATTATTTATACAATGTTTGCGACCATCAAGAATGCTACAAAGAAGTTGGCTCTCAAGCAATCTCTTATACAACTGGCGTTCCAGCAATGATTGGTGCAATGCTCATCATGAACGGCACATGGAAAAAACCAGGTGTATATAATATTGAAGAATTTGATCCAGATCCATTTATGGACGCTCTTAATAAATGGGGTCTTCCATGGAAAGAAAGCTTCAATCCTGATTTAGTAGAATAAAATATATTTTTAATAAAAATAAGACAGTATGCCGTTGGTGTACTGTCTTATTTAAATAAATTGAGATTTTGATTTAGAATATTATAGTATTTAATTAAAAATAATTTTAAGGAAGTGATTTAGTGAAATTAGAAGAAAAGTTACAAAATGTGGCAACTCCTAGTTATGTTATGGACGAGAAAAAACTTCGTGAAAATCTTGAAGTTTTAAAAATGGTACAAGATAGAACAGGTTGTCATATTTTACTTGCACAAAAAGCTTTTTCCATGTTTTATTTTTATCCTATGATTGGCAAATATCTAAAAGGTGCTACAGCAAGTGGTATTTTTGAAGCTAAATTAGCTCATGAATTTATGAAGGATAAGGAAAATCATATATTTTCTCCAGCATATAAAGAAAAAGATTTTGCTGAAATCGTGGAGATTTGCGACCATATAATTTTTAATTCTTTTAATCAATGGGAAAAATATAAAGATATAGCTTTAGCCAAAGGCAAAGAATGTGGTATTCGCATTAATCCAGAATGTTCTACACAAGAAGGACATGCTATTTATGACCCATGTGCTAAAGGTTCTCGCTTAGGTGTTACACTTGATAATTTTGAACCAGAAAAGTTAGAAGGATTGAAAGGGCTTCATTTCCATACACTTTGCGAACAAAATTCTGATGATTTAAAAACTACATTAGATGCTATTGAAGCAAAATTTGGCAAATATCTATATGATTTAAAATGGCTCAATTTTGGTGGTGGTCATCATATTACTCGTGAAGATTATGATATTGAACTTTTAATAAATTGCATTAATCATATGAAAGAAAAATATGATTTAGAAATTTATTTAGAACCTGGTGAAGCTGTGGCATTAAATGCAGGTTATTTAGTCAGTGAAGTCTTAGAGCTTATTCACAATGACATAGATATTGCAATTTTAGATACTTCTGCTGCTTGTCATATGCCTGATGTATTGGAAATGCCATATAGACCAAATGTAATTAATTCAGGAAAACCAAATGAAAAAGCATATACTTACCGTTTTGGTGGCCCTACTTGTCTTGCAGGTGATATCATAGGGGAATATTCTTTTGATAAACCTTTAAAAGTTGGCGATAAAATTATCTTCTGCGATATGGCTATTTATTCCATGGTAAAAAATAATACCTTCAATGGTATGCCACTTCCAGATATTGCTGTTTTACATGAAGATGATACTATTGAAGTAGTAAAATCTTTTGGTTATGAAGATTTTAAAATGAGATTGTCTTAAATTATTAATCATAAATTTAGTTATATCTTATAATATTTAATGAAATAAAGATTATTTAGGTTGATTTATTTAGCTTAAATAATCTTTATTTTGTTTGATTTATAGTTTGATATGGCAGTTAATTTAGCAACAATATTTTATAAACATGGCTTTTGCGGTATAATATCTTTATATTATTTGAATAAGGGAGGGTTATTATGTCGAAAAAAACACAGGCTACATTGGTTTTAGTCATCATGTTTTTGGGATTTATTGCTACATATAAATTAGATTCTTTTTGGGGCTTGTTGCTAAATCATGGATTTTTGGCTGCTTTAATCGGTGGTCTAGCCGATTGGTTTGCAGTTACAGCTCTATTTAGAAAACCACTGGGCTTTATCTCTTATCGTACGGAGATATTACCTCGTAATCGTGAACGCATCATGGATGAGTTAGTAAAATTTATCGGTAGAGATTTATTAAATCCAGAATACATCATTAATAATATTAAAAATTATAATATGGCAATGATGGTAGTAGAGTATGCTCAAAGAGGTGGCAAGGAAAAAGCCAAAGTAGCATTAAAAGAATTAGTTATGCAGGTGATTAATTCACTTGATACGAAAAAAGTAGGTTATTCATTGGCAAGTGCCTTGAAGAGTCGTCGTAAGAATTTTAATATAGCAAGGATTATCATTCAATTTTTACTAGATTTTATCAAGACACCAGCAGGGGATAAATGTATAGACCATATCATAAAAATGGTTAGAGCTACAGTGCCTGAATTGTTGGCAAAGGATTTCATGCATAAACTAATTGACGATAATGTAAGCATTATCAAAGAAAAATATGTAAAAGATAGTCAAAAACGTAGTTTTATGTTTGAAATGATGGATTTATCTAGTGAAAATTTGACGCAAAAGTTAAATAAAAAATTAGATGAATATACGAATTTATTACTGGATTATGACAGTAAAGAACGTGAGCATTTAAAAACTTTACTTGCAGAAAAAATAGAAATTCTAGGCAGTAGAAATGGCTATAAGCAAAAAGTTGCTCAATTAGAACATTACTTTTTCGTGAAGAAATTTGATTTTAGCGATAATTTAGTGTCTTTAATTGATAATTTCTGTCAAAATAGCGAAAATAGAGAACAATTATGGAAGCAGATTGAAGATTATCTAGATAATCTTATTGCTAAATTAGCTGTAGATGATGAAATGCAGGCTAAATTAAATAAGTTTTTCATTAATACAATAACGAAGATAATTCAAAATAATTCACAATGGGGCTTAGATTATATTAAAGATGAATTGATGAAGTATTCACAGCAAGAATTTGTCGATTTAGTAGAAAAACGTGTTGGTGATGACCTTCAAATGATACGTATAAACGGTTCTGTAGTTGGTGCTATTGCTGGTATGGGATTATATGTAATATCCTTTGTTGTGGAAAGGATGTGCGGATAATGGATAGATTTAATAGAGCAGATAAAACATTATGTGTATTATTTGTTTGTTTTTTAGTAATTTTAGCTTTAAGAACTTTATATCCACAATATATTATTTTCGAATTGTTATTATTTTGCAGTGAAGCGAGTTTAGTTGGTGGGATTGCGGACTGGTTTGCAGTTACAGCTTTATTTAAAAAGCCACTAGGATTTCCTTTTCATACAGCTATATTGCCAAGACGTAGAGATGCCTTTATAAATTCTTGCGTGAGAATGTTGCAGACAGAATTTTTATCTAAGCGCAAAATTTATAGACGTATATGCAATGCTGATTTATTATCATGGGGCTTAAATTGGGCTAAAAATCCTGATAATAAAAAATATATATTAAATGAAGTTATGCAGTTTTTAGTGAAAAAAATCGCTGAAATAGATACTGCTAAAGTAGCACAAAAAAACAGTGAAAAAATAGCTCAGCTTATTTTAAAAGAGTCTATGGGTGATTTATCACATAATTTAATGGGCATATTGCTCAAAAGTGAAAATAGTCAGCTCGCTGTAGATAAAGGTATAAATTTCTTGAAAGGATATTTTTCAGGAAGAGAAGGAAAAGCTAGAATAGATGCTTTTCTTGAAAATTATCAAAAGCAGTATGAAAGCGGTCTAGGCGGTCTGATGTTATCTTTGGCTTTAGCGACAAATACTTTAGACCCAGATGAATTGTCTTTAATAATTCATGAACGTATTTTAGATTTATTAGATGATGTCAGCGATAAAGATGGCGAATTATATGCAAATCTCATAAATTTATATGAAGAAGCTTTGATGAATATTCGCGATGATGAAAATTGGGTTGATAGCTTGAATACTTTGCGTGATAGTTTTGTGGAAATGGGTATTGTGGAAAAAATTCTACAAAATTCTTTGCGCAATTTTTGTGAATATCTATTAGCTAATAATAATAGAGAGAATAAGCTTTATCAGACAATAGAACAGATTTTAAGTGAAGAAATAGATAGATGTATTGAAAAATTAAATACAAATAATGAATTTAAATCAAAAATAAATCGTTTTGTATTAGATGTTGTTCATCGTAGTGCTTTAAAAGGTGAAGATGTAATCTTAGAATTAGCACGTAAATTTTTAGAAGGATTAACAGATAAGCAATTAAATGAGTTAGTGTACGATAAAGTCGAAACAGATATGATATGGATACGTTTAAACGGCTCTATCGTTGGCGGTATCATAGGCTTTTTTGCTTTTTGGTTATTGCAATTAGTGAACAATTAGGAGGAATTAATTTTGCAACAGGCAGAAATTCCCAAGAGTATTAATAATTGGCTATTGATGTTAAGTCCTTATCAAGTTTTAGTTGTTTCGTTTTTGGGCTTAATATTAGTAGGTGCATTTTTATTGATGTTACCTATAGCATCTAATGATGGTAGCAGTCTATCATTTATAGATGCTTTATTTACTGCAACATCAGCTGTATGTGTTACGGGTTTAATTGTGGTAGATACTGGTCAATATTTTTCTATATTTGGGCAATTAGTAATTATTATGTTGATTCAAATTGGCGGTTTTGGTGTAATGACAATGACGACAGTATTTGCCTTGATTTTGGGAAAGCGTATTCAGCTTAGAAGTAGGTTAATAGCTCAAGAATCATTGAATAGGTTGACTGTTGGGGGCGTTGTAAAATTAATTAAATTATTGGTAAAGACCACTTTATGTATTGAATTTTTAGGTGGCGTACTACTATCTTTTCGTCTATATCCTGATTATGGATTGCATGGGGTATATATGGCGTTTTGGCATTCTATATCGGCGTTTTGTAATGCTGGTTTTGATATTTTTGGTGGTACTAATATTTTTAAATATAATACAGATCCACTATTTTGTATTGTCATCGCTTTGTTAATTATTTTAGGCGGTATTGGCTATGGTGTAACAGTAGAACTTTACCAAAAACATAATTGGAAGATGTTTTCTTTGCATACTAAAGTTGTTTTATTGACAACTTTGATTTTATTAGTAATTGGTACGATAGTATTGTTCTTTTTAGAATATAATAATGAAAATACGATTGGTAATTGGGATTGGTGGCATAAGTTAATAGGGACGTTTTTTTTATCTACAACTTCACGTACAGCAGGATATACTTTGATGGATACAGGAGCATTACATGAAGCCTCATTGTTTTTTATCATCATTTTGATGTTCTTAGGGGCATCTCCTGGTTCTACTGGTGGTGGGATAAAAACTACAACTTTTGCGATAATTTTTGCGACAGTTACTTCTATTATTCGTGGTAATGAAGAAGTTACATTGTTTAAAAGACGTATCGAACATGATTTAATTGTAAAGTCTTTAGCTATTTTTTATATAGCAGCAGCTTTAGTAGTTTTAGGAACAATGTTTTTATGTTTAACAGAAGATTTTCCATTTATAAAAATACTATTTGAAGTTACATCAGCATTGGCTACTGTAGGTTTATCCACAGGGATTACTTCTAGTTTGACTATTTATGGTAAGTCCATATTAATTTTAATAATGTTTATTGGTCGTTTAGGAGTACTTACATTTTTGATGGCTATTGCTATGCGTAATCGAAAAAAAGTTAAAATAGGATATCCTTCAGAGCGTATTGGGGTAGGTTGATTAATAAGTTTTAGGTTTAAATAAAATGATGAAATATATTAGAAAATTAAATCCATACCAGATTGTTTTATGTAGTTATGGGATAATAATATTGACTGGTACTATGTTGTTGATGTTGCCGATTACAGTGGTAGATATCGAGCCTTTGAGCTTTGTTGATGCATTATTTATGTCAGCATCAGCAGTATGTGTATCAGGTGTTTCCATATTTAGTTTAGGTGATAATTTTTCTGTATTTGGGCAAATAATAATTATTATTTTGGTGCAAATTGGAGCTTTAGGAATTATGACTATCACTACTATTTTAGCAGTGGTGATGGGTAAACGCATTCAACTTCGAGATAGATTATTAATTCAAGAGTCATTGCAAAGATGGTCAGTGGCAGGAGTGGTGCGACTTGTAATCAGTATTGTGAAAATGACTGTTGCTTTTGAATTTATCGGTGGAGTTGTTTTAACAATTATTTTTTGTCAAGATTATAGTGTAGGCACAGCTATTTATTTTGGTTTTTGGCATTCGATATCAGCTTTTTGTAATGCAGGTTTTGATATTTTAGGTGGAAGCAATTTTGCAAATTATATTTTTCACCCATTTTTTAATCTGATATTATTGATAGAAGTTGTTTGTGGCGGATTGGGTTTTGCTGTTTTATTAGATATCTATCAAAAGCGCAAATGGCAAAAATTGAGTATTAATAGTAAGCTTGTACTTGTTACTACTGGTTTTTTAATTCTTATCGGCAGTGTATTTATTTTTATTTTGGAATATGGAAATCAAAATACTTTAGGCGATTTAGGTTTATTTGATAAAGTGATGGTAAGTACATTCATGGCTTCGATGGCTAGAACATCAGGATTTTCAATGCTTGATATTGGTTCATTGACAGAACCTAGTTTATTGTTGATTATGTTTTTGATGTTTATTGGCGGTTCTCCAGCTTCAACAGGTGGCGGTATTAAAACTACTACTATAGCTGTTATCTTTGCAGCTATTTGGTCGCTCATTCGCGGTCGTGAAGATGTTGTTATCTTTGAGCGTACTGTACCACCGATTGTCATTTTCCGTGCGATGAGTATTTTCTTTGTCAGTGCGATTGTCGTATTTTTGATGTCAATGTTTTTATGTTTGACAGAAGATATTGCTTTGTCTAAAATCTTATTTGAGTCTGTATCTATGTTCGCTACTGTAGGTCTTCCTACAGGTACGATAAATGAAATGGACGCTTCTAGTAGAATTGTAATTATTTTTGTAATGTTGATGGGACGAATTGGTATTATTTCTTTTGCGATGGCACTTGTTATTCGCAAGAAGAAAAATAAAATTCGCTATCCTGAAGATAAATTTATTATTGGTTAAGGAGAATTTTTGCATGGGTCTTAGTGTTAAAATACCAGGTTCTTGTGGCGAGTTAGTACAAGGCATGATTGATGATATACCTTTTTTAGTTACTTGTCCTATTTCAATGTATACCAAGGCGAGTATAACAAAATATTTTTCTTATTTACCATATAAAGCTCGTTTGGCACGCAATAAAACGCTTGATTATCTGGGCACTAAATCTTATGCAAAATTTTGTTTGACTACAGAATTGTTGACAGGAAAGGGCATGGCTTCAAGTAGTGCAGATATTGCAAGTATTTGTCAACTGACAGCTCTTTCTTGTAAACGGATATTATCTCAAGATGAAATATCAAAGATAGCAACAAGCATTGAGCCAACTGATGGTATTTTTTGTAAAGGCATTGTCAGATATAATCATTTAAATGGTCAAGTTTTAGAGCATTTAGGTTTAGCGCCAAAGATTAAGATATTGATGTTTGATTGCGGTGGCAAGGTCGATACTTTATCTTTTAATCGTCGCAAGGATTTAAAACGATTGTATCAAGAAAATGAAAATACAATTAAAGAAGCTTTAGATTATTTGCGTTTAGGCTTTAAAGAGAAAAATAATAAATATATTGGCAAAGCTTGCGTTATGAGTGCATATGCAAATCAGAAAATATTATATAAAAAGCAATTAGAAGATATCATGATAATATCCGAAGATTATCAGGCAATAGGTGTAAATGTTGCTCACAGTGGCACTGTTATTGGTGTATTATTTGATGATAATTGTGAGGAAAGTTTAATTGAAGAATGTAAACAAAAAATATTAAGTGAATGTTTTGATTTACATTATTTAAATTTAGTAAAAATGATTTCTGGTGGAATTATCATAGAAAGAGAGTAAATTATGCAAAAGTTTGAGCATGGCGGAGATTTAAAAAAAATAATGGCACAAGAAAATTTAGATAAAATTATAGATTTCAGTGCCAATATAAATCCATATGGATTATCTAAAAATATAAAAAAAGCGATTGTTGACCATATTGATGATATAATTCATTATCCAGAGCCAGATGCAAGAGAGCTTTGTGGTAAAATCGCCGAAAATTATGGTATCAGTGCAGATAAAATTATCGTAGGTAATGGCGCAGTAGAATTATTATATATACTTTGCCATATATTAAAGCCCAAAAATGCGTTGATTGTATCTCCAGGTTTTAGTGAATATGAAAGAGCAGCCAAAGCTTCTGGAGCGAATATAAATTATGTAATGTTATCTGAAAAACAGGAATTTAATTCTCCTATGCGAGACTTAATTGTGAATATAAAAGGCAACGATATTTTATTTATCGGCAATCCTAATAATCCTACAGGTACATTATTTACTGTAGAAGATATGGAACTTTTGATTGAACATGCTGAAAATAATGGCTGTTTTGTAGTTGTTGATGAGTCTTTTATGGATTTTATCAAAACAAGTGAAGCTTTTTCCGTACTTCCTTTAGTGGAAAAATATCATAATTTATTTGTATTGCATTCTTTGACTAAATTTTATGCATTACCAGGACTTCGCTTAGGTTTTGCAGCTACAGACCATGAAGTTTTAGACCCACTTTATCAGGCGAAAGACCCATGGAATGTGAATGCTTTAGCACAGATTGCAGGTATGGTAGCTTTAGAGGATAAAGTATATCAGCGTCGCAGTAGAACATATACAAGAACAGAGATAAATTATCTTTATGAAGAACTAGAAACTTTTGATAAGTTGAAAGTATATGAGCCAACTGTTAATTTTATTTTAGTGAATATAGAAAAAACAAATATGACAGCTAATGAGTTAAAAGCAAAATTATTAGAATATGGTATAGCTATTCGCAATTGTGAAAATTATCCAGGATTAAATGAGTATTTCGTGCGTTTTGCGGTGCGAACTCGTGAAGAAAATGATGAATTAATTGATGCTTTAACAGAGATTTTAGCTTAAAAAAAGTGTCTACTAAATTATATTTTGCTGTGAAGATAAAATATAATAAGTAGACACTTTCTTTATTTTGTAGCATAAAGCGAATTTGCCTGGCGTGTTTTGATATTTAAATGTTGATAGAGATATTGATAAGCACTATGGATTTCTTGTGGTATATCTACATGAGCGATAAAGTCTTTACCTTGAGGGCCATAACCGTTGATATTATCTGTAAGACGAGGAATTTCTCCCATGAGTAGCTCAATATATTTATCAATATTCCACATTTGCCAGATATTATTTTGTTCTAAACATAATTTATCATTTTGAACAGTGAAATGAACTTTATATGTGGCATAATTGATTAAAGTAGTATCACAAGGACAATATTTTCGAAAACCTGCATCCATGCGATTTTGCATAGTAGCATCTTGCATAAAAATAATAGATTTTGGTTTTAAATCTAGATTTTTTAAAAGCTCTAAAGTATTAGTGATATTATTACCGCAGTTGGTAGATTTAGTTTCTAGTAAACAATCTGTGATATTGTATTTATTTTTTAAATAAAGAGCAAAAATTTCTGCTTCAGATTTAGTGGAAATATCTATATCGGCTAAAGCTGATTGCATTTTTTGGCGGAGTACTTCTGTAGTATGACCAGCACCGCCGACTAAAAGATAATTTTTAGCTATATTTTGTTGATGAGCTTTAGCAAATACATCAGCACCTTCAGGAATAGAGCCACCGAATAAAATCAACAAATCGGCTTGATTTATTTTGTATTTTGCTTGCAATTTATTGGGAGATAGTGCAGTTAAATCTCTTTTAGCTAAAAAATCAATGAGAATATTTAAATTTTTGGCGATAAGTGTATTCATAAAATAACATTCCTTTAATAAGTAATATCTTCGTCAGGTTGTTGACCGTCGTGAGCTTGCCAAACACATTCTGTCATTTTGAAATCAGTAAATGTAGCTTTAAATGAAGAATTTTCTGGGCTACAAGCATAAATGCCAAATTGGATATCACCAGAAGCTTCCCAAAGATGACATATGCGCATTTGATTATAATTTATGCCATCAAGAGAATATTCTATGCGAAAATCGTCTTTTCGGCGACTCAATCTATACCAAATGGATTTTATAGAACTATCGATAACAGTTGTTGCCCAATCAGAATATCCTTTATTAGTAACAACACTACCCAAATGTTGAATATCTTCATTTTCATATTCAACGGAAGCTTTGAGCCAGTTTTCGCTATCTAAATATAAGACGATGCCACATTGGTCAAATCGAACTTTGCTATCAAAATCTGTCTTAACAGTAAATGAAAAGAATTCTTCATTTGTACTCATTTGTAGCACAGGAGCATTATCATTTCTGAAGTGATAATATGTTCTTTGCCATAAATCAGTATGAGGTGAAGTTATGATTTCGATTTTATCTTTAGTTATACTAAATGATAAAGGTTTACGAGTCCAATGTAGCTTATCTACATCAAAAAACATAGTAACATCTCCTTTATTTTGGTGTATATATATTATTTTAATTTTATATATGTATCTTGTGAAGGCAAAAAAAACCGATAGGGAGAGAAACCTATCGGAGAGCAAAAACTTATATAACTTTATTGAGTTATGTATATAGTATAATCTGATTAGATTAAAATATGATTAAAGTACAGATTAAAAATAGATTAAATTTAAATTAAAATAAATATTATAATAAATAGATAATATCTTATAAGTATATTATTTTGATAGGAATTTTAGAAATGAGAAAAAAGAATAACTCTTGACATTGAGATACTGCTTTATTATAATGAAGACATCATAAAGATATATGTAAAAGTAATGCGAAAGACATGATTGAAGAATTATATGTTTACAGAGAGAGAAGTCGAGGCTGGAAACTTCTTAAGCATACTCTTTGATTACCACTTTCAAACTGCAAAGCTGAACTATAAATTTAGATTTATTTATTAAGTTTTGCCGGAGAAATTCCGTTATCATTTTTGAGTTGGTCATATTTTATGGCAAACAGGGTGGAACCGCGAACTACAAGCCTCGTCCCTAGTTTTGGGATGGAGGCTTTTTATTTTTTTAGGAGGTTAATAAAATGGCAAATATCACATTAAAAGATGGTGCTGTTCGTGAAGTAGCTGAAGGCACTACTGTTCTTGATTTTGTAAAATCCTTTAGTAATTCTTTAGCAAAAAAAGCTTTAGCTTGTAAAATTGATGGAGAAACTAAAGATTTAATGACTGTTATAGATGGAGATCATCAAGTAGAAATTTTAACTTTTGAAGATGAAGATGGTCGTTGGGCACTTCGTCATAGTGCTTCTCATATTTTAGCTCAAGCTGTAAAACGTCTTTATGGCGATAAAAATGTAAAACTTGCAATTGGTCCTGCAATTGACAATGGTTTTTACTATGATTTTGATATGGATCATCAGCTTAGCACTGAAGATTTAGCAAAAATCGAAAAAGAAATGAAAAAAATTGTTAAAGAAAATTTAGCAATTGTACGTAAAGAAGTTACTCGTCAGGAAGCACTTGATTTCTTCAATGCTGAAGGCGAAAGCTATAAAGTAGAATTAATCAATGATTTACCAGAAGATGCAATGATCACTATGTATAGCCAAGGTGAATTCACTGATCTTTGTGCAGGTCCACACGTAGTATCTACAGGTAAAGTAAAAGCTATTAAATTACAATCTGTTGCTGGTGCTTATTGGCGTGGTAGCGAAAAAAATAAAATGCTTCAACGTGTATATGGTACAGCATTTGAAAAACAAGCTGATTTAGATGCTTACTTAAAAATGCTTGAAGAAGCTGCTAAACGTGATCACCGCAAACTCGGTAAAGAACTCGATTTATTCAGCTTACATGAAGAAGGTCCAGGCTTCCCATTCTTCCATCCAAATGGTATGGTAATCAGAAATGAACTCATCAATTATTGGCGTGAAGTTCATCGTCAATTTGGTTATCAGGAAATCAAAACTCCAATGATTATGAACCGTAAACTTTGGGAAACTTCTGGTCACTGGGATCATTATAAAGAAAATATGTACTTCACAAAAATTGATGATGAAGATTATGCAATTAAACCAATGAACTGCCCAGGTGGTATGCTTGTTTATTTAACACAGCAACACAGCTATCGTGATTTACCACTTCGCCTTGGTGAACTTGGTCTTGTACATCGTCATGAATTATCTGGTGCATTACATGGTTTAATGCGTGTACGTAACTTCACTCAAGATGATGCTCATATCTTTATGTTACCTAGCCAAATTGAAGATGAAATCCAAAGAGTTATTGACTTATTTGATAAAGTTTATAGCACATTTGGTTTAACTTATCATGCAGAACTCAGCACACGTCCTGAAGACTCTATGGGTTCTGATGAAGTTTGGGAAACTGCAACTAATGCACTTAGAAATGCACTTGAATATCGTGGTCTTAAATACGTTATCAACGAAGGCGATGGCGCTTTCTATGGTCCAAAAATCGACTTCCATTTAACTGACTCTATCGGTCGTACTTGGCAGTGTGGTACAATTCAGCTTGATATGTTAATGCCTGAAAAATTCGATCTCACTTATATCGGTGAAGATGGTCAGAAACATCGTCCAGTAATGATTCACCGTGTAGTATACGGAAGTATCGAACGTTTCATTGGTATCTTGATTGAAAACTATGCTGGTGCATTTCCAGTATGGCTCGCTCCTGTACAGGTTAAAATCTTACCTATCAGCGATAAATATGTTGATTATGCTTATGAAATCAAACGCAAAATGTTTGACCTCGGCATTCGTGTAGAAGTTGATGACCGCAATGAAAAAATCGGTTACAAAATCCGTGAAGCTCAAGTTAAAAAAGTTCCATACAGCATTATCGTAGGTGAATCCGAATTAGAAAATAAAAATATTTCTGTTCGTAAACGTCGTGAAAAAGATACTGTTACTATGGATACTGATACATTCATCAATAATCTTCTTGAAGAAATCAAAACAAAAGCTCAGTAATCAATAAAAATAAAAGCTCTTAATAGTTTTTGATATGCACCCAAAATATTGGACATATTAATTAAGCTACTAATTGAGACTTAGTTCTGTATTCTATGGGACTAAGTCCTTTTAGTTTTATCTTTATCCGTTTTGTATTATAATATTTTATATAAGATTTTAACTCTTTTATAAAATCTTCAACAGATTTGAATTTTTTTAAATAGAATAATTCGCTTTTTAGTAAACCAAAGAAATTTTCTATTACGGCATTATCTAAGCAATTGCCTTTTCGGCTCATGCTTTGGATAATGCCTTTTTCTTTTAATAACTTCTGATACCTCTTATTTTGATATTGCCAGCCTTGGTCTGAATGTAGAATTATCCCTTTCGTTTCTTTTATCTTTCTTGTTG
>NZ_KB899574.1:0-89469 GCF_000378365.1 Megamonas rupellensis DSM 19944
ATCTCGATTAAATCGATGTGAAGCTCCTGACAAATATTATTAATCAACTCCTTTAATCGTTCATCAACACCATTGTTCAACACTTTTCTACGATATTTAGGACAAAATACTACATGATATTTACAAGAATATACTATATTATTATTTGATTTATATTTCATAAAAGTATTATATAACTATTAAAAATATAATACAATAAAAAACAATGATATCGAATCATTGTTTTTTAGCGAGCTTATATCTCCATAAATAAATTTAGGGGCTTTACGCTCGCATTTGGTAAATTTCTTTTTCATTGGCACTGATGGCTATTCTTCAAAGATAGGTTTTACTAATAAAGACCAAATGAGAGCTCAAGCTGTGCGTGATATGGCTCTCCAAGCAGAATATGTAATCGTTTTGACTGAAAGTGAAAAATTTTCTAAGCATAGCGTTGTTCCTTTAAATTTAAAAGATGGTGTAAAAATGGTAATAACAGATAATCATATTACAGATATCATCAAAGCTGAGCTAGAAAGTAAACATATTCAAGTTATAATTTCTTAAAATCTCTACTAAATTTAACAAAGACCAACCACCTTCAGATTATATGATATAATTAATTTATTATGATTATGAAGGTGGTTATTTTATATGGGACAAATTTCTATTAATTTAACTGATAATGATAAATTAGCTCTAAAAAAAGAAGCTAAAAAACAAAAGAAATCCCTATCTGAATTTTGTCGTGAACGCATTTTAAATCCTCACAAACAGATACCTTCTGAAAAATCTACTGAATTTATCCACAATGCAGATATAGATAAGAAATTAACAACATTAAATAAAAATCTTATAGTTTTATTCAATGAAATAAAAGCACTTCAACAAAATCAATTAGAAATGCGCAAACAAATTTATTATAATTCCTCTTATCTTTATTTCCTAACTCATGAATTATTTGCAGATAATCCAGAAATCGCTCATAAAATTGATGAAAAAATAAAAAACTTAAATTTCAATTATGATAATTCTTCAACAGACAAAAATATAAAATAAAACAAAAATAGCATTATCCCTAAAGATAATGCTATTTTTATTATAAATGCTCTATTTATTTTTATTTGCCTTTTGCAGGTTCGATATTTAATTTATAGCCTTTAATAGTATTTCTGTGCATTACAGATATTACTTTTTCAGCTATATCTTTTGGCACTTCCACAAAAGTAAATTTATCATAAATATTGATTACACCAATTATGCTACCTGGAATATCAACTTCTGAAGCAAATGTGCGCACGATATCTTGTGGACGAATACCTTGTTTACGACCAATATTTAAGAATAAACGTACCATACCAGGTGCTCCACCTGTATTTTCAAAACGTTCATCTAAAACTTTATCGTCTTTTTCTTTTACGCCTTCAATAGAAAGCTGTAACGCTGCTGCTGCGATATCTACATAATCAAAACCTTCATTAGCGATATCAGAAATAATTAAATGATAATCTGCATACGTATTATTATTTAATGTTTTTAACAAACGTTCTTTGATTGCTTCTCTTTGACGTTCAATAACATCAGCAGGTGTTGGAAGCTCTCCTCGTATCATGCGAGATTTTGTCATGCGTTCAATCAATTTTAATTGACGATATTCTTTTGGTTCAATGAATGTAACAGCGATACCTGTACGACCAGCACGACCAGTACGACCGATACGATGTACATAAGATTCATGGTCTTGTGGAATATCAAAATTGATTACATGACTGATATCATCTATATCAATACCACGGGCAGCTACATCTGTTGCAATTAAAATTTCAAGTTTTCCTTCGCGGAAACGACGCATAACACGATCACGCTGTGCTTGGCTCATATCACCATGTAAGCTACCAGCCATATAACCACGAACTTGTAATGAAGCTTGAAGGTCATCAACATTTTTCTTTGTACGGCAGAAAATAATATATTTACCACTATCTTCTATATCAAGTACACGACAAAGACCTTCGAATTTATCACGAGTTTCAAAATATAATTGGTCAACTGATGGCACTGTAAGTTGTTCACGACTGATCATTACTTTTTGTGGATTATGCATATAGCTACGTGCTAATTTTTCAATTGGTGCTGGCATTGTAGCAGAGAATAATAAAGTCTGACGATTTTCACCTTGTGCCACATTTGACATAATTTCTTCAATATCTTCAATAAAGCCCATATCGAGCATTTCATCAGCTTCATCTAAAATGAGCATTTTTACATGGTCAAGTTTTATAGTATTGCGACGAATATGGTCGATGAGTCTACCTGGAGTACCTACTACTACTTTAACCCCAAAGCGAAGAGCTCTAATTTGACGATCTATCATTTGACCGCCATATACAGGTAAAGTTTTTACGCGTTTGTATTTACCAATTTTATTAAATTCTTCTGCAATCTGAATAGCAAGCTCACGTGTTGGAGTCAATACTAAAGCTTGAATGTATTTATTCTTTTCATCAATTTGTTCAATAGTTGGAATACCAAACGCTGCTGTTTTGCCTGTACCAGTTTGGGCTTGTCCTATAACATCATGACCTTCTAACGCTAAAGGTATAGTCTGTGCTTGAATTGGAGATGGTTCTTCAAATCCCATATCACGAACAGCATTTAATACCTTTTTACTTAATTGCATATCTTCAAATTTAATAATTTTTTCTTCCAAAAAATAGTCCTCCTATTTACTTTATTTCTTCATATCAAAGAAATATAATCCATTATTTATTCTTAATATATTGTCTTATCATTTCTAATGCTTGCTGAGTAGAGCGATATCTTACACGTGCTCTATCGCCAGAAAAAATATTTTCTTTTACTACTGTATTATCTTTACCAGCTACAGCAATATAAACTAAACCTACAGGCTTTTTATCTGTTCCTCCAGTAGGACCTGCTATACCAGTTATGCCTACACCAATATCAGAACCTACTGCTTTTCTTACACCTTCAGCCATTTGTTTAGCTACTTCTGGTGATACTGCACCTTTTGTATCTAAAATTTCTTTATCTACATCAAGGAATTTCATCTTAGCCTCATTGCTATAAGTTACAATACTGCCTTTAATATACATAGAACTTCCTGAAATAGATGTCAATCTACTAGCTAGCATTCCACCAGTACAGGATTCAGCACAAGCTACAGTCAAGCAATTATCTTTCAATAATTTAGCTACGACTTCTTCCATATTCTCATCATCAACAGCATAAATATATTCACCAACGCGAGCTTTTACTTGAGCTTCTACTACTTCAATAATTTTTTCTGCTTCACTATGAGTTGATGCTTTAGCTGTGATGCGAATAATTACGCCTTCTGGTCGAATGAGTAATGCTAAAGTTGGATTAGATTGTGCTAAAATCAAATCTTTTATCTTTGTTTCTAATAAAGACTCACCTATACCACAAGTGTTTAATACTTTAGATACAATCACATGTTTAAAGCCAAATTTTCTTTGTAAAAATGGCTTTAAACTACGTTCAAACATATCTTTCATTTCACTTGGTGGCCCTGGTAAATTAATTAAATATTTACCATTATTTTCTAAGACAACACCAGAAGCTATGCCATTATAATTTAAAAATACTTCAGCACCTTCTGGAAGTGTTACTTGACGCAAATTATTTTCAGTCCAAACAACATGTCTTTGAGCAAAATGTTCGTCCATGCGTCGTTTACTTTCAGCATGGATTTTTAATTTACGTCCAAAAATTTCTGCTGACACTTCTTTTGTTATATCGCCCTGTGTTGGCCCCAAACCACCGGAAGTTATGACGATATCTGCTCTAGATAATGCATGCTCTAACACTGCTTTCATTCGATCATGATTATCACCAACAGTTGTTTGATATACTACATCAAAACCTAATTCATTAAGACGAGCTGACATATAAGCTACATTTGTATTGATTACTTGACCTAATAACAATTCACTACCTGTAGTTACGATTTCTACTATCATCTAAAACTCATCTCCAATTAAATTATTTACGCGTCTACGCGTTCACCCACTACATCATAATCAAAGCCTTGTAAAATTCTAACTTTAACAATATCGCCTGGCTGACTGATATCATCACCTTCGATAAATACTTGACCATCTACATCTGGAGCTTCACGATAAGAACGACCATATGCCATATGTTGTTCATCATCGCGACCTTCAATCAATACATCAAGGACTTTACCTTCCATCTCAATATTGATAGTTTCAGAAATTTTACTTTGAAGACTCATTAAATCATGATAACGTTCTTGCATGATATTTTCATCAACTTGATTTGGCATATCATAAGCAGGTGTTCCTTCTTCACGAGAATAAGAGAAAATACCTACTTTATCAAAACGCTGTTTTTCTACAAAATTGCGAAGTGTAGTATATTGAGAATCTGTTTCTCCAGGGAAACCAACAATAAAGCTAGAACGAATTACAACACCTGGAATACGTTCACGCAATTTAGCTAATAATGCTTCTACACTTTCTTTTGTATCACTGCGACGCATACGTTTTAATACATCATTATGAGCATGTTGTAATGGTAAATCTACATAATTACAGATTTTATCTTCACTAGCAATCAAATCTATTAATTCATCTGTAAATGTATGTGGATAAGCGTATTGTATACGCAACCATTTTACTTTCTCAATTTTAACTAATTCTTTTAATAATTCCACTAAAGATGGTTTTCCATAGATATCTCTACCATAATAAGTTGTATCTTGCGCAATAATATTAAATTCTTTTACACCTTTTTCAGCTAAAGCTTCAACTTCTTGCTTGATATCCTCAATAGTACGGCTACGATAATTACCACGTACATATGGAATAGCACAATAGGCACAACGATGATTACAGCCTTCGGCAATTTTAATATATGCACTATAAAATGGAGTAGTAAAAATACGTGGTGTTGAAGCAGTGTAAATTTCTTTAGATTCACCTGTAATCAATACACGTTTTCTTTCTTGAATAGTAGCTTCAACAGCTTCCATAATACGGCTCCATGCACCAGTGCCAACGATAGCATCTACTTCTGGAAATTCTTCTAATAATTCTTGACCATAACGCTGACCCATACAACCAGCAATAATCAAAGAACGACATTTTCCTTTGCCTTCTTGTTTATATTCTGCCATATTCAAAATAGTTGTGATAGATTCTTCTTTAGCAGATTGAATAAAAGTACATGTATTTACAATTAAAATATCTGCCTTTGCTGGTTCAGCTGTGATCTCAATATTATTTTTGGCTAAAATACCTAACATAACTTCTGTATCTACTAGGTTTTTAGAACAACCTAAACTTATAAAACCGGCTTTTAACATAATTTCTCCTCCTGAGTTTAAACTCCAATTACTTTAATTTTTTAAACGCACATTTGTTACCCATTCATCTAAAATAGCTTTTTTGGCATTTTCATCAAAAATATTATTCTTTTCTAAAAATCTTATATTTTTCCCTGCAAATTCTTTATAAGTTAAAGATGTGTAATTTGTTGGTACATAATAATAACGATTTTTTTGTAAGCTGATTTGAATATCATCACCTAATAACCATTTGATAAAATTATTTGCCTCTACTTGTTGATTACTATCTTTAACAATGCCTACAGCTGTCAATTGGTATGCAGTCCCGTCTTTTGGATAAATGATGCTTATAGGATAATTATCATTTATATATCGCAACGTTTCACTTTGTACTGCTATAGCAACATCAGCCTCTCCCATACCAACCATACGCACTGGAGTGGATAAATATTTAGCATAACGCACTACTTTAGCATGAATTTGTTGCATCAATAACATAGTATTATCTATATTTTTATCTTGACTTAACGAATACAATACATTTGCAGCAGCTGAAGCCACCATAAAATCTGTCATAGCTATTTTTATATTATTATTCTGTGCTAAATCATTCCAAGTCAAAGGAATTTGCCAATTATTTTTCACATAATCTAAATTATAACAAAAAACAATAGGGTCATACCATACACCAATCCAAGAATTATTATTATCTTTAAATCGCTCTTTTACAATATCTTCTTCTTCAGATATATTGCTTGTTAATGCATTTAAACTTTTTAATTCTTCTAAAACTGTTGAATCTGCTAAGACCATATCAACATCTTTTATATTATTATTTTGAAAATTATTTATTAAATCCTCTTTTGCTATAGGAATAAAATTAACTTGAATATTAGCATCTTTTTGATATTCACTAGCAATAATCGAAGCCATCTCTACAGGAATTGTAGTATATACTGTTAAAGTTTTAGTTACAGGTATAAATTTATTGGCTTGTTCTTTTTTGCCAACACTTTGTGTTGTATAAAGTAAAGTCGCTAATACCATAAATACAATACATAACCCAATTATCAATAAAGGTATATATCGTCGCATACTTTCACTTCCTGTTGAAATTATTTCTTTGTTGAGCAAAAAACAGGCAATCAATTCATGATTGCCTGTTAATAACCTTATTTACTACTATGTCTCATCCATGGTGGAAGATCTGGGAAGCCCATTCCCACTTCTTCTACTGCTGGCTGTTTTGGTACTGAAGGAAATTCAGGTACACCTTCATCAGCATTTTCGTCAAATCCTGTAGCTATAACAGTTATTCTTACAGTATCATCAAGAGTTTCATCTATTGCTGTACCAAAAATAATATTTGCATCTTCATGAGCAGCTTCAGAGATAATTCTTGAAGCTTCATTTACTTGTGCTAAGCCTAAATTTGGGCCACCAGTAATATTATATAACACACCTTTTGCGCCCTGAATGGAAGTTTCTAACAATGGGCTATTTACTGCAATTTTAGCTGCATCAATAGCTGCATTATCACCTTGACCTTCACCTATACCCATGAGTGCAGAACCTGCATTACTCATAATTGTTTTTACGTCGGCAAAGTCAAGATTGATAAGACCTGGAACAGCAATCAAGTCGGAAATACCTTGTACACCTTGACGAAGAACATCGTCTGCTATACGGAAAGCGTCTACCATTGAAGTTTTCTTATCAATAATATCCAACAATCTATCATTTGGAATTGTAATCAAAGTATCTACATTTGCTTTTAAATTTGCAATACCAGCTTCTGCTTGTTTCAAACGTTTTTTACCTTCAAAAGTAAATGGTCTAGTAACTACACCTACAGTAAGAGCGCCAACTTCTCTAGCACATTCAGCTACGATTGGAGCACCACCTGTACCTGTACCACCGCCCATACCAGCAGTTACGAAAATCATATCTGCACCTTGTAATGCTTTTATGATATCATCGCGATTTTCTTGAGCAGCTTTTTCACCAATCTCTGGTCTAGCACCTGCACCTAAACCACGAGTTAATTTTTCACCAATCTGCATGCGATTTTGTGCCATAGCATGTACTAATGCTTGTGCATCCGTATTTATCGCAATAAATTCTACTCCCTTTAAACCAGAAGCAATCATTCTATTTACGGCATTATTACCGCCACCACCAACACCAACTACTTTTATTTTCGCAATCGGCTCCATTTCTTGTTCCTGATCAAACTCAAACACCACTGTAACCCCCAGTTCTCTATTCTCATAAGCTTTTTTTAATTTTAAATTAGTTCTACTAAAATTTTATATTTACAATCCTGTAACTTTATGTGTTAATTATTCTTTCAATTACTTATAAAATTAAAAAATATTACACTTAATAACTAATTATATAACAAAAAACATGTTTAGCCAATATCTTATTTGTTATTTTGTCAATAATTGCTTTATTAAAACCCTACCAATATATTCTAATATATAATAAAAAAGCTCTCAATACAACAGTTTAATAGCTTAAATATTTTATTTAACTATTATCTTGTATCAAGAGACTTATTTCATTTAGTAAATATATATGTTTTAACTACATCTAAATCCTGTAATAATTTAAAACCTAATGCTAATAAAATTACATAATATAAATCTAATCCTAAACTATCTCCAATAAACACAAATAATACAGCAATAATTACATTTGCAAAAAAAGTTATAATAAAAATATTGCCTTTAAATTTATTTCTCATTATTAATTTAATAGCACTACAAACAGATTCTATCCCAGCTAATATAGCCACTGAAAATAATTTATTATATTCTGTAGGAATAACAACTGGCACTATGTATCCTATACTGCCACCTAATAAACCTGCTACCACACATAAAATAACTACATTTTTCATAAAAATCCCCTACATAAAACTCATTGAGATATAGCTGTTACATATTTAAATTCTGTCGCACCCTTATATGCAGGAATAACTATATTATTATCCTTTTTTATATCCACTTGTATTCCCCATACACTCAAAGTTTCAGCTACTCCACCACGCATTTTTATAGCATCTTCCATACTTTTGGCATTACCTATAGCCTTTATTACAAATGGAGCTGCTACTCTTGTGTTATTTACTGAAATAGTAGGACCTGCACAGCGAATTTCTGAAGTTGATATCAGTCTTTGATCATTCAATGAGATTGCTTCTGCACCAGCAGCTCTTAATTCATTAATTACTTTTAAGATATCTTCGTCATGAATTATATATAAATTCGTATTATCTGAATTTGATATGATTTTTTTGCTATCTTCAATAGATACTACTACCCCTGGTCCTTTGACTGCTGTTGTTCCTGCTAAAAAATTTATCCTTTCAGGAAATTCTTTTCGCAAATTTCCATCTTCTTTCAATCTAACAATTTCTGCTTTTAACTCATCACGTTCTTGTTCCGTACGCAATAACATATCAGATAATTTTTCTATTCGTTGATATTGAGTAGATGTCTTCACATTTTCTTGAGCCGTCCTTACTTGAACAGATATCATAAATCCCAATAAAAAGCATATAAAAATTATCGAATAAAATTTTTTATCTCTAATCATTATTTAGCCTCATTGCTTTATTTTTAATACTGGTCGAGCATAACTAAAATCAATGTATTCAACTGGTATAGTTGTTGTCTTTACATCATAAAAAAATTCATTTGTTTTATTTGCTAAATCCTCTGGATCTTCTATATTACCTAAAATAATTTTTGTTCCTTTTAGGGTATAAGCTTCAATAGTATTTGCATCAGCAATATTTATTTGTATAATCTGTTGTAATACTTCTGGTTTTAAATAACCTAAATAACTTAAAACCTTATTTACTACTTCATTTTCAACTTTATCACCAGTATATACCTCATCTAAAGAAATACCTACTATCACTGGCTTTTGTATCTTTTTAGGATCTTTATATGTGTCAATTATCACACTATTTTTATCTAAATCAACATAACCATAACTGCAATTCATAACTGCAAGTGGTAATCTTTCTACAATTTCTATATTTAAACAGTTCGGAAAATCTCGCCAAACTTTAGCTGTATCTATGCGTAAATCGTTTTGTAAATAATTTTGAATAACATCTGTTTGTACAGAAAAAATATTTATAGGTTCTGTTATTCGTGCAATTTGCAAAACATCTTCTCTAGGTAAATAAGAATTACCTGTAACTTTTACATAACCTATTTTCAATATAGGCGAGTTAATTATAAATATAATTGCTAGTATAGCAAAGAGGCCTATTAGGCCTCTTTTTAAATTTTTAGCTGCAATTAATCTTTTTGATTTAACTTGCTTTTTTGTCATAAATTATTCCTTATTTTTCTTCTATAGCCATCTGCAAAATCATTTCACATAATTCACCAAAAGAGATGCCTACATGATTTGCTGCATCTGGAACTAAAGATGTCTGTGTCATACCTGGAACTGAATTTATTTCCAATACATATGGAATATTTTCTTCGCTGAGCATAACATCTACACGTACAACACCACGGCAATCAGCTACTGTACATGCATCAATACATAATTTTTGAATTTTAGCTGTTAATTCTTCGCTAAGTGGTGCTGGAATAATGTGGAAAGATTCACCTTTTGTATATTTGCTCTTATAATCATATCTACCAGAATTAGTAGTTATTTCGATAATTGGTAAAGCTTTCTTTTCTTTATTTCCATAAACAGGAATAGATAATTCTCTACCTTTGATGAATTCTTCAACTAGAATAGCATCATCATATTCAAAACATGCATCAATTGCTTTTTGTAAATCTTCTTTTTTCTCTACAATCTCTACACCAATACTAGAACCTTGTGAAGCTGCTTTTACAACTACTGGCATAGAGAATTTACCAGCAATTTCTTCTACTAAATTTCTATCAGTATCTGTTTTACGATAAATAAGGCAATTTGGTGTAGAAATTCCTGTAGAACGGAAAAGATGTTTACTTGCTACTTTATCCATTGTTATCGCACTGGATAAAACGCTACAACTTGTATATGGCATATCAATCATTTCAAGTACTGCTGCAATTCTACCATCTTCACCATATTTACCATGAACAGCATTAAATACAATATCACAGCCACTTTCTTTGATATCTTCCACTAATGTTTTTGGCACAAATTCCATGCCTACTGCATTATAACCTTTTTCTTGTAAAGCATTTAAAATAGCTGTACCAGTTAATCTAGAAATTTCTGCTTCACTAGATGGGCCACCCATCAAGACAACAATCTTTTTAAAATTCATTTTCTATTCCTCACAATTATAAACTTTGAGCTAAATTTTCACCAACAGTATAGATATTACCTGCACCCATAGTAATGATTAAATCTCCAGCTTGAATATTTTCTTTAAGCCATGGTGCAATATCTTCTAATTTTTCAATGTAAATAGCATCTACACCTGTTTGTTTTTTTACTTCATCTACAATAGTTTTACCTGAAATTCCTTCGATAGGGTCTTCACTTGCTGCATAAATATCAGTTAATACCAATACATCTGCACCTACAAAACAAGAACCGAATTCTTTTTGTAATAATTGTGTTCTGCTATAACGATGTGGCTGGAAAGCTACTATTAAACGTTTTGGATTTGTCTGTTTAGCAGCTTTTATAGTTGTTTGAATTTCAGTTGGATGATGTGCATAATCATCTACAATCCAAACATTTTCATTTCTAAATTTTGTTTGGAAACGACGTTTTGTACCAGAAAAAACTTTAAATCCTTCTGCTATTTCTTCTATGCTCAATCCCATATGATGACATACAGCAATTGTAGCTAATGCATTTAATACATTATGTTTGCCTGGAATATTAAGAGCTACATCTCCTAAAACTTCACCTTTATAAATAACAGTAAAGCTTGTATGTGGTCCATCTATTTTAATATCTTTTGCCATATAATCAGCATCATGATCTAAAGCATAAGAAATATATTTTCTATCCACTTTATCTGCTATATTTCTAATATTTTCATTATCAAAGCATAATACAGCAAGACCTGTTTCTTTATCTAAATTCTGTACAAATTGGATAAATGCTTTGATGATATTTTCCATAGAACCATAATGATCCATATGGTCATCTTCAATATTAGTAACAACTGCAATTTTAGGATAGAACTTCAAGAAAGAGCCATCACTTTCATCAGCTTCAGCTACTAAATAATCGGATTTACCAAGTTTTGCATTACCTTTTAAATAATCTACAAAACCACCAATTAAAATTGTAGGGTCAACTTTTGCATGTTCTAAAACTACACTGATCATAGAAGATGTAGTTGTTTTTCCATGAGCACCTGCTACTGCTATACCTTTAGCATCATTTAATAGATAAGCTAAGATATCGGAACGATGAAATAATTTTAAACCTTTAGCTTTCGCAGCTACAAGTTCAGGATTATCTTGATGTATAGCAGAAGATAAAACTAATGCTTCTTTACCTTCTACATTCAAAGCATCATGACCTTTATAAATTGTAGCACCTTTTGCTTTTAAATGTTTTACTACTGCTGATTCACTCAAATCAGAACCAGATATTTCATATCCTTTGTCTAACATTACTTCAGCAATGGCACTCATACCTACGCCACCAATGCCAACAAAATGTAATTTTTTTATACCTTCAAGCACTTTTCAAGTACACCTCTCACAATCAATAATTTGTTTTTTTAGCCAAATCCACTACCATTTCAGCAATAGCTAAAGCAGCGCTAGGTTTTCCCATATTACGGCTAGCTTCCACCATTTCTTGTAGACGATTTTCACTAGCAAGCATATCTTCTAATACATTTATCAATTTTTCGCCTGTAAGTTCACGATTTAAGATAACTTTAGCAGCTCCATTTTTTTCTAATTCACGAGCATTAAATTCTTGATGATTTTCTGCTGCAAATGGATATGGTATTAATACTGCTGGTACACCTCTTGCTGTAAGCTCTGCTAAACTTGTAGCCCCAGCTCTAAAAACAGCTATGTCTGTAGCTGCTAATGCTTTTGGCATATCATACAAATATGGATAAACAGCTAAATTATCTACTTTATCTAAATTAACACCTAAATCAGCTAAGCCATTTTTTACAAAATCATATTCATTTTTACCTGTAACATGCATAATCTGCACACGATAATTATTGGCAAAATGTTTATGAACTTCAAGCATAGCTTTATTAATGCTATGAGCACCACGACTTCCACCAGATACTAAAATAGTTTTTTTCGTAGTATCTAATGAAAATTCCATTAAACCTTCATTTCTTGTACTCAATAAAATGTCATCACGAATAGGATTACCTGTAAATACTACTTTATTTTCAGGAAAATAACTTAAGGCTCGTTTATATCCTACTGCTATTTTATCTACAAATCTTGCTAAAATTTTATTAGTAACACCTGGGATAGCATTTTGCTCTTGTATCAAAGCTGGTATTCCCATCAAACTTGCAGCCATCAAAATAGGTCCACATACATATCCACCTGTTCCAATAGCCACATCTGGTTTAAAATTTTTGACAATACTTCTAGCTTTCATTACGGCTTTTAACGCCTTACCTGCTACTACAAAATTTTTCATAGTCAAATGACGTTCAAAACCACTTATATCTAAGGTAACAAAAGGAATTTGTTCACGTGGAATAATATCAGCTTCCAAACCCTTTTTAGTACCTACATAGAGAAATTCTGCATTTGGCACTAATTTTTTTATATTATTTATCAATGTAATTGCTGGATAAATATGTCCTCCTGTGCCACCGCCAGATACAATTATCCTCATACTATTTTCTCACTTTCTCTATTTAAACTTATTTCAATTCATTAACTAAACGTTTAAAATCACGACCACGAGCTTCATAATCTTCATACATATCAAAACTTGCACATGCTGGTGATAATAATACTACTTGTGGAACTTTGGCTATTTTATGAGCATAATTTACTGCTTCTTGCATAGAATATCCTGCTTCATAAATCTTATCTTCTGGATAATTATGTTTTAAAGCTTCTTCTTTAAAACGTTTTGTAGCATCGCCAACTAAAATTAAATTATCCACACGTTCATTTACTAAAGCATAAAATTCATCAAGTGGAGTATTTTTATCATCGCCACCCGCTATCAAAATTATATGTGGGAATGTTGCAATTGCTTTATTGGCAGCTTCTGGATTTGTTGCTTTAGAATCATTATAATAAGTTACCCCATCAATAGTTTTAACAGGTTCAATGCGATGTTCTACTGGAGCAAAAGCTTTTAAAGCTTCTGCCATTTTTATAGTATCGCCACCTGCCAAAAAGGCTAAGCTTAAAGCTGCTAAAGCATTTTCTATATTATGGCTACCTTTGATTTGCATATCATCTACATTACAAATAACATGCATTAAACCTTTCCAACGAATAACAAGTTGATTATCTTTTACAAAAGCCCCTTCTTCTAATTCTTGGGAACTACTGAAAAAGCAGATTGTACTTTTTGCTCTATTTACCATATCACGAGTATGTACATCATCATAATTTAAAACTAAGAAATTTTCTTCAGTATGATGAGCAAATACTTTTTCTTTTTCAGCTTGATAAACTTCCATAGTTTTATGACGAGCCAAATGGTCAGGAGTTACATTTAATATAGCTGCACCTTTTGTTGCAAAATCACTAGAAGCTTCCATCTGATAACTGGATATTTCTGCTACAATACAACCATTTTCGCCAATGCGATAACATTCTTCACAAAGTGGTGTACCAATATTACCACCCACACCAACATTATCTTCACCATAAATAGTCTTCATCAATTCGCCTAAAAGCATAGTTGTTGTAGTCTTACCATTTGTACCTGTAACAGCAAAAATAGGAGCTTTAGCTAATTTATAAGCAAACTCTACCTCACTAATAATTTTTACTTTTTCAGCTACTTTTTCAAAAAGTGGTAAATGTCTTGGTACAGCTGGAGAAATAATCACTAAATCTGCGCCTTCAAATAAAGCTTCTGTTTGTTTTCCTAAAACTACTTTTATATCTAAAGCAGTAAGCTCAGTTAAATCGTGCTTTTCACCTAGTTTTTCATTCGCATCACTTAAAATAACATCTGCTCCTAGTTTTTTAGCAAGTTTAGCTGCTGCAAAACCACTAATGCCTGCACCGATTACAATAACCTTCTTATTGCTCAAATCCATTAAAAAAACCTCCTAAAATCTTTAAATTTATTTCTTTAATACGTAAGAAATAAATGAAAGAAACCTAGCTCTATCTAAATATTAATCAGTATTAACTATAATGTAAAGTCAATAAAGCTAAAATACAAAAAACAAATTCAGCAAACCAAAAAGTCATAACTACACGAGTTTCTGACCAACCTTTTAATTCAAAATGATGGTGAATTGGACTCATTAAAAATACGCGTTTACCTGTAGTTTTAAAAGATGTTACCTGAATGATTACAGATAAAGTTTCGATTACAAATAAACCACCTAAGATAATCAATAATAATTCTGTCTTTGTCAAAATTCCAAGACCAGCTAAAACACCACCTAAAGCAAGAGAACCAGTATCACCCATGAATACTTTTGCTGGATGGTAATTGAATTTCAAGAAGGCTACACATGCACCGAAACAAGCAAAACTATAAATCGCTAAATTTGCTTTATTGAAATATAAACAAACAGCAGCAAAACCTAATGAAGCTACAGCCATAGCACCAGATGCTAAACCATCTAAACCATCAGTTAAATTTACAGCATTTGTAGTACCAATAAGCACACCAATTACTAAAACATAATAAAACCAACCAATATCATAAGTTTGTCCAATAAATGGTATCCAAACATCTTGAGTAAGTCCTGTATAATTTATACCAATATAAGTTACAATAATTGCAATAATAAATTGTCCTAGTAATTTTTGTTTAGCTTTTAAACCTAAATTACGTTTTAAAACAACTTTTATATAATCATCTAAAAATCCTAAAACAAAATGACCTAACATTACAAATAAAGCTAAAGCCACTTCTATAGTAAAATCTGCAAAAATTAAAGTTGCAATAGTAATACCACCAACAATCATAATACCGCCCATAGTTGGTGTTCCTGATTTAGCTTGATGACTTTTTGGCCCTTCTTCACGAATGCTTTGACCAAATTTTAATTTATGTAGTTCTGGAATTAAAAATGGTCCTACTGCCAAAACTACAAGGGCAGCAGCTACTGCTGCCCATATCATATTTAAATTAAATGCTTCTATCATTTATATTCTTTCTCCAATAACTCAATTATTTTTTCCATATGCATACCATGAGAGCCTTTAAATAAAACAGTATCTTCTTTTTGTAATTCTTTTTTCAATACATCTACTGCTTCTTCATGACTTGCACATTCAAAAACTTTTGCTACCCCTGCTTTTTTTGCAGCTTCAGCTGTGAATTTTGTCAATGTGCCTCTAGTGATTACAATATCCACACCTAATTTACCAGCTAATAAACCAATATCTTCATGAGCTTTTTGTTCTACACTACCCAATTCAAACATATCACCCATTACTAAAATTTTACGTTTCTTAGCTACTTTAGTTAAATTTTCTAAAGCTGCTTTTGTAGACATTGGACTTGCATTATATGCATCATTTATTAAATTAAAATCAGCTAATCTTTTATATTCAAAACGCATAGCAGTTGGTTTAAATGTAGCTAATCCTTTTTGCATTTCCTCAACAGTAAGTCCACAAGCATAACCTACAGCTAAAGCAGCTAAACAATTATAAACATTGTGTATGCCTATCATATTCAATGTGAAATGAGCTACTTTGTCGCCAACAATTGCATCAAATTCTGTTTTGCCATCATTTACAGTTTTGATATCAAAAGCCTTGATATCGCCTGCATGATTGATACCAAAATAAATTGCATGAGCTTTTGTCAATCTATTCATTTTAGAAACAAATTCATCATCAGCATTTAAAATGACATTTCCATTGATTTCAATAGCTTGTGCCATTTCACCTTTAGCCTTCGCTATATTTTCCATAGATCCTAAAAGTTCCATATGAGTTTCACCTACATTAGTGATTACACCCATTGTAGGTTTAGCGATATCAGTCAATTCTTTAATTTGACCTAATCCTCGCATACCCATTTCCACAACAGCTACATCATAACTTCCATCTAATTGCAATAAAGTCATAGGAAGTCCAATTTCATTATTAAAATTAGCCTGTGTTTTCAATACATTATATTTTCCTGATAATACAGCTGCTGTTAAATCTTTTGTAGTAGTTTTACCATTAGAACCAGTTATTGCTATTACAGGAATATTGAATTTCTTGCGCCAAAAATGAGCTAAATCTTGATATGCTTTTAATGTATCATCTACAGCTAAAATATCTATATCAATATCTTCAATCAAGGAAATATCATAATCTTTATTTACAATAGCCCCAATTGCTCCTTTTTTAGCAGCATCAGCAATAAAATCATGCCCATCAAAGTTTTCACCTTTTAAGGCAATAAATAACATTCCTTCTTCAATTTTTCTAGTATCAGTTGTTACACCGCCAAAAACTGAAGCTGAAGTCAATTTTTTTAAGATAGCATTTGTAGCTTGCATTACTTGTGTTAATGAAAATTGATAATTAGCCATTAATCTTCCCCCTAATTGCTTCAATAGCTACTTCTTTATCATCAAAATGAATAGTTCCTGTTTTCAAAATCTGATAATTTTCATGACCTTTACCCGCAATAAGTACGATATCATCTTTTTGCGCAAGTTCAATAGCTCTGAAAATAGCTGTTCTTCTATCTGTGATTTTTTCATGGAAATTGCCATGAAGTGCAGGAAGTACACCAGCTTCTACTTCAGATAAAATAAATTCTGGATCTTCTGTTCTTGGATTATCAGAAGTTGCAATTACCACATCAGCAAGCTGTGCTGCAATGCGACCCATAATAGGACGTTTTGTTCTATCGCGATCACCACCACAACCAAATACTACAATCAAACGTTTTTTAGCGATTTCACGCGCTGTTTTTAAAACGTTTTCTAATCCATCTGGAGTATGAGCATAATCGACTATTACGCTGAAATCTTGACCTTGACGTACAAGTTCAAAACGTCCTGCTACAGCTTCAAATGCTTCAAGAGTTTCTTTGATTATATCAAAAGAAATTTTTTCAGCTAAAGCTACGCCAATTACACCTAAAATATTATAAACATTGAACATACCTGTAACTTTTAAATCAAAATGAACACAATCATCTTTGTATTTTACATCAAAAGAAGCACCCGATGCTTTTATTTCTACATTTTCAGCTTTTAATACAGCATCATTTTTAATACCATAAGTTATTAAATTGCATTTTGTATGCTCAATCATTGTTTTACTGCCAAGTTCATCATCTAAATTAATTACAGCATTTTTATTAGACTTCACTAAATTTGGTGCAGATAAACTATCAAATAATTTTGCCTTAGCTAGGGCATAATTTTCCATAGTTTTATGATAATCTAAATGGTCTTGAGTAAGATTTGTAAACATTGCAGTATCATATTCACAACCTGCTATACGATTCATATCTAAAGCATGTGAAGATACTTCCATAACTACATAATCGATATTTTGCTTATACATCTTATCTAAGATTTCTTGAAGATCAATCACATCTGGTGTTGTATTGTGAATTGGCATTTCTTCATCTTCAATCATGATTTTAATTGTGCCAATAACACCGACTTTATAACCAGCTTTACGCAAAATATCACGAAGCATATATGTGCTACTTGTTTTACCATTTGTTCCTGTAACACCAATCATACGCATTTTTTTACCTGGATAATCATAAAAATATGGTACAGCAAGTTCCATTGCTTCACGCATATTTGGCACTTTTATAACTGTAATATCTGCAGGAACTTCTACATCTTTTTCAGTCATAATCGCACAAGCTCCAGCTTCTATAGCTTGAGGAATAAATTTATTACCATCTACCCTAGTACCACAGATACATACGAATAAAGTGTTTTTTCTCACACGACGTGAATCATGAGTTATAAACTCAATTTCTTTATTCACATCTCCTTTTACTTCTACATTATTTAATACTGACACTAGTTGTTCAATGGTCATTGGAAACCCTCCTGAATTTGCTTTTTATATCATTTAGCAATCTAAAATCAAACTATATTATAGCTCACTTATTTATATATGTATACTACAAAAAATTAAGCCATAAAATCTTAAAATAAAAATTTGTTTAAGAAATTTATGGCTTAGTTGATAATCAATTTTTAGTTGAAAAGAAAAACTTATCCGGTACTATCATTCCTAATTCTTGTGTAGCAATAGACTGTATTCTTTCTGGTGATTTTAAATGTGCTATTTCTAAATGAAGACGAGAATTTTCTGCTTCTAATACTGTAGATTGATTTTTTAATTGATTTAAATAATAAGCATTGCTAGCAGCTGCACCACTACGCAATATAAAAAATCCTGCTAAAGCTACAACAATCACAAATAAAATAATACATCTTGAACGCAACGCATTATTTACATTTACATTTTTTGCCTGTTCTACTTTTACTAATTTTTTAGTTTTCATCTGTTTATAATTTTTTTGACTTTCGTCATAAACAATTTTGCGTTGCGCTAACATAATAAAATCCTCCTAAGATTATAACTTCTCTGCTACTCTTAATTTTGCACTTTTAGAACGTGAATTATCGTCCATCTCATATTTTGATGGCTTTATAGCTTTACTGCAAAGCTTTATCTCAGGCTTATGATTACATACACAAATTGGTAAATGCGGTGGACAAATGCACCCACGAGATAACTCTTTAAAAACATTCTTTGTTATGCGATCTTCTAAAGAGTGAAAAGTTATTACTGCTATTTTCCCACCCTTATTTAAATGTTTTACTGCTGTTTTAAAAGTATTTTCTAAAATTCCTAATTCATTATTTACTTCTATACGAATAGCCTGAAAAATGCGTTTTGCTGGATGACCCGTTGCTTTTTTTCGCACAGCAGCTGGTATAGCACGGCGAATAATATCCACTAATTCGCCTGTAGTTTCTATTTTCTTTTCTTGACGATATTTTACAATAAACTCAGCTATACGTTTGCTCCAACGTTCTTCACCATATGTTTTAAAAATATGATTTAATTGTTCCTCATCATATTCATTAACCACATTATATGCAGAAAAATCTTGTGTTTTATCCATGCGCATATCAAGTGGTGCATCTTGCATATAAGAAAAACCTCTATCTGCTTCATCTAATTGATATGAGGAAACACCTAAATCAAATAAAATTCCATCAATATATTCTATATTTAAATCATTTAATATGGCTTCTAAATTTTTAAAATTACTATGCACAATATCTATTTTACATTGATATTGTTTTAATCTCTCAGTTGCAACTTTTATAGCATCTTCATCTTGGTCAATACCAATTAAATGACCATTTTCATTTAATTGACTTGCAATTCTTGATGAATGACCTGCTCCACCTAAAGTACAATCCACATATATACCATCAGGTTTAATAGCAAGTCCTGCTATTACTTCTTCTGGTAGAACACTAATATGTTCAAATTCCACCAATGAAACCCCTCTCATTTTATAAAATAATCATATTTATACAAGTATAATTGTAACAGCCATCAAAATTTATTTCAATAGCAAATTCGATTAACTCTTATACCAACCCAATCGTTCAAATACTGGTACATAATGCATGCGTTCATAAAAAGATAAAAATGTATTTTCTGTATGGAAAATAGGTACTCTTTCTAAAGCATAAATATTACTTGCTCTATCCACATTACCATATTTTATCGTAAATGCGCCACGATAACCTGCGTCATTAACTAATTTGGCAATATATAAATTATATGTGCCTGTAGGATAAGCCATAAATTTTGTATCTTGATTTAATTGCGTATCTAATGTTTGTTTAGATTTTGTAAGTTCATCTTTTAACTGCGCTTCTGTAAGCTCTGTCATAGATTTATGACTAGCTGTATGGGATTGAAAATCCATGCCATTTGCTTTCATTTCTTTTATTTGCTCCCAAGTTAAATAATTAGGTTGATTGCTAACAAAATCTGTAATTACAAAAATAGTACCTGTAAAACCATATTTTTTCAAAATTGGATACGCATTTTGGTAATTATCTTCATAACCATCATCAAAAGTAATCATGATAGGATTTTCTGGAAGCTCTGCTCCATTTACCATATAATCATATAATTGGTCAGTATTTATGGTATTATAACCATTTTCTTTTAAATAAGCCATTTGTCGGTCAAAATCTTCCGGTAATACTGATAAAGCTATATTCATATTATCAACCTTATGATAATTTAATATAGTAATTGGAATATCTTCTTCATTTTCTGCCGCTGATACAGGCATTACTTTAGGGCTTGATAAAACTAAAGGCAAACAAACTAACATAATAAATAATATTATTTTTGTATATATTTTTTGTTTAAACACACCTATCTTCTCTCTTTCATCTTAAAATAAACACTCAATTATGTTGAAAACGTTTTACTACATATATAAATACAGTCGCTATCATCACAGTCAATGCTATCCACTGCATTGGATATAATAACATATCTTTATTAACACTAAAATACATAAAGCCAATACCAAATCTAATAATAGCCATCAAAATAACACTAAATAAAAAAACTGTGCCTTCAGCTAAAAATTTATATTTTCTATTTATAAGTAAACACAAAACAGAAATTATAAATACTATACTATAAGCAAAAGCTTGATATAAAGCTACTGGCTGAAAATATTGATATGCTTCAAAGCCTGTTGGACGATACCTATATTCTACATATTCAGCTAAACTATGGTCATTAGGAATATCTAAACCTAGCGGAGTTCCCAATGAAAATTGCATCATAAAGTTTGCTAGTTGCAAAATAATCAGACCAAATAAAATCGAAGGCATCATCAAATCAAACCACAACCATAAATTATAACCATATTTACGCAAAAAAACTATACTTGTTGCTAGAAAACCCAATAATGCTCCATAAATAGATAGACCACCTTGCCAAATACAAAAAATTTGACTTATATTTGACATATATGCATCTAAATGTATAATTACATAAAAAATTCTAGCACATATCAAACTCACAGGAATTATAAAAATCAATAAATCCCACATGGGGCTGAATTTTTCACCATATAATTTAAACATTATTTTACTTATACCTAAGCCTATTAATAATGCAAAGACAATTATTAAGCCATACCAATAAATATTGATATCACCTAAATAAAAAGCTACAAATTCCATAAAATCTCCCTCTTTATCCCCACAACACATTTTTTATTTTTCATAATGTCTTATTGTACTGCTATCTAAAAAATTTATCAATTATCTATCTTTATTATTTTTCATTAAAAATAATTTAAAATAAATTCATATCATTTTTCTATGATTATTTACAAAAATATTATTTACTTATACCAAAACTAAAAAAAATATGATATAATTCCCATGTGAATAAAATTAATTATCAAATTTCACTATAAATCATAAATAAAGGAGATATTTTTCATGACTATAACTAAAGAAATGGGTATTATGGAAGTTGTTAGCCAATATCCTGAAACTGTAGAAGTATTCGTAAACGCTGGTATGGGTTGCCTCGGTTGTGCTGCTGCTCACTTTGAAAACATCGAACAAGGTGCAGGCGCTCATGGCATCGATATCGATAAACTCATCGAAGATTTAAATGCTGCTATCGAAGCAAAATAATATATTATAAAATAAAGCCACTGACTTTTGTTAGTGGCTTTTATTTTTAAAAGGAGCTGTTCTTTATGTCCATAGAAAAAGTAAAATCATATTTCAAACAATTTAATATGGAAGATAAAATTATGGAATTTCCTGTTTCTAGTGCTACGGTAACTGAAGCTGCTAAAGCTTTAAATTGCCAAGAAGCTCATATTGCCAAAACTATGTCTTTTAAATTAAATGAAGATGCTATTCTTGTAGTTATGGCTGGTGATATGCGAATTGATAACCATAAATTCAAAGAAAAATTTCACAAAAAAGCTACTATGCTCAAAGCTGATGAAGTTGAGCCTATGACTGGCTTTCCTATCGGTGGAGTTTGTCCATTTGCTCCTAAAGATGGCGTAAAAGTATATCTTGATGAATCTTTAAAACGCTTTGATAAAGTTTATCCTGCTTGTGGTAGCCGAAATAGTGCTATTGAACTTAGTATTCCTGAACTAGAAAAATATTCTAAAGCTGTTGAATGGGTAAATATTGGTAAAAACTAAACAATATGTAAATACAAAGGAGAAATAAAATGATACCAGCAGGTATAATCCATCAAAAAAATAATTTCTATACAGCTAGAATTGTAGGTAATTGTGGCGAATTTTCAGCTCAAGAATTAATAGCTATCGCTCAAATTGCTTCAACATATGGCAATGGTAAAATTACTGCCACATCTAGAGGTACTATAGAAATTGAACAAATTTCCCCAGATAATATTGAGAGCATGTTAGCTGAAATAAAAGCACACAATCTGCGCTTAGGTGGTACAGGGACTACAGTTAGAGCTATCGTCAGCTGTAAAGGTACTACTTGCACTAAGGGTTTATATGATGTACATGCTTTAGCAACAGAATTAGATGATTTATTTTATGGTCAAATCGTACCTAAAAAATTAAAAATTGGTGTGTTTGGCTGTATCAATAGCTTAGGCAAAGCAAAATCTCAAGATATTGGCATAATGCCATCATTTAAAAATCCACATAAATTTGAAATATATATATCGGTGGATTGTTAGGAAATAACCCTGTATATGGTCAACATATCGATATTGCTTTAAATAAAGAACAATTAATTTGTGCTATAAAATTTATCATTAAAATTTATCAAAAAAATGGCAAATATCCTCAACGATTACGCAAAGTCTTAGATATAAATCCTAATCTTTGGCAAGAAATAACTGATTATTTAACAAAATTAGTTCAAAAATAATAAAATAGCAAAAGCACCTTAAAAGTCAAAACAATCTAACTTTTAAGGTGCTTTTTTATATAATGTCGTACTTAAAATCTATTATAAATTTTTAAGCATATCTTTTACTGTTTGTGCACAATCATCAACTTTTACATTAGAAGTAGCACCATCACGACGAACTTTAATTTCTACTTCATTAGCATCTAAAAGTTTAGGGCTTACAGTAATACGTACTGGATAGCCAATTAAATCAGCATCTTTGAATTTTACGCCAGCTCTGTCTTTTCTATCATCTAAAAGTACATCTATACCAGCATTTTTCATATCAGCATAAAGTTTTTCTGCAATCTGCATTTGAGCTTCATCTTTAGCGTTGATAGGTACAATAACTACTTCAAATGGTGCAATAGATGCAGGCCAAATAATACCATTGTCATCATGGAATTGTTCAATAGCAGCTGCCATTGTACGGCTAACACCGATACCATAGCAACCCATGATCAATGGTTTTTCTTTACCATTTTCATCAAGGAAAGTAGCACCGAGTGCTTTACTGTATTTTATACCAAGTTTAAATACTTGTCCTACTTCAATACCATGAGTCATTTTTACTGGAGCGCCACAATGAGGACATGGATCTCCTTGGGCAATAAGGCGAATATCAGCTATGATTACATCACCAAAATCGCGTTTTGGATTAGCATTTTTATAGTGGCAATCTTCTTCATTTGCACCGCAAACAGCATTATGCATTTCCATTACTGTAGCATCAACAACCACGATTGCATCTTTGCTAAGACCAATTGGACTCATGAAACCAGGCACACCACCAATAGCGCGAATAGCAGACTCTTCTGCCATTTTTAATGTGATTGCTCCTGTAATATTTTGTAATTTTACATCATTTACTTCATGGTCACCACGAACAAATGCACAGATTACTTGATCTTTTTCATTTTGGAAAATAACAGCTTTAATATTTTTTTCAAGTGGAGTATTTAAAAATTCAGCTACAGCTTCAATAGTTTTTGTACCAGGAGTATTTACTTTTTCAAGTGGTAATTCCTCTTCAACTGGTGCAACAATTGGCTTTAATTCGGATTTTTCAGCGTTTGCTGCATAATCGCATTTTTCACAGTAAACGATATCAGATTCACCTGTTTCAGCTAATACAGTGAATTCATGTGTTGTAGCATTACCAATAGCACCGCCATCAGCTTCTACAGGGCGGAATGTAAGACCACAACGATTGAAGATATTTGTATATGCATCATACATATCTTTATAAGATTTATCAAGTCCTGCTTCATCTTTATCAAAAGAATAAGCATCTTTCATGATAAATTCACGACCACGCATAAGACCAAAACGAGGACGAATTTCATCACGATATTTATTTTGAATTTGATATAACAATAATGGTAATTGTTTATAAGAACGTACTTCATTACGTACTAAATCTGTAATAATTTCTTCATGTGTTGGTCCAAGGCAGAATTCACGATTATGTCTGTCCACTAAACGGAACATTTCTTCGCCAAAAACTTCCCAACGACCAGTTTCTTTCCAAAGTTCAGCAGGTTGTACAATTGGAAGAGCTAATTCTTGACCGTCTTTAGCTTCCATTTCTTCACGAATAATTTGTTCTATTTTGCGTAAAGTACGCCAAGCAAGAGGCAAATATGTATAAACCCCACCTGCTACTTTACGAATAAAACCAGCTCTAAGCATTAGCTGATGACTAGGTACTTCAGCTTCTGCTGGAGTCTGACGCAATGTAGGCGCATAAAGTTTAGATGTACGCACTATAAATTCCTCCTAAAATATATGGGAAAAACCCTTTTCAATATTAATTAACTTATATATTCTATCATACTTTAGCTAAAATAAAAATGTTCATTATCTTCTTTGCCACTAAAAAAGCTGTAATAAAATTAAAAACTAAAATTTTATTACAGCTTCTTTTTTATTTTATAAGTTTATCTAATTCTTCAAATAAAGCATCTACTAATTTATCTTCAGCAACTTTATTTATAACTTCGCCTTTGCGGAAGACTAATCCTTCACCTTTACCGCCAGCGATACCAATATCAGCATCACGAGCTTCACCTGGGCCATTTACAACACAACCCATAACAGCAACTTTAATAGGTTTTGTTATTCCTGACAATCTTTGTTCTACTTTTTCAGCAATACTTGGTAAATCAATATTACAACGACCGCAAGTAGGACATGAAATAAGTGTAGGTCCATATTCTTTAAGACCTAATGCTTTTAAAATTTCATTTGCTACTTTTACTTCATTTACAGGATCACCAGTCAAAGAAATGCGGAATGTATCGCCGATGCCTTCAGCAAGTAAAGCACCTATACCTACAGCGGATTTAATAATTCCTGTATTTACAGTGCCTGCTTCTGTTATGCCTAAATGAAGTGGATAATCCACTGTTTCACTCATCAAGCGATAAGCATCTAGCGTCAATGGTACATCATGTGCTTTTAGTGAAATTTTAATATCATAGAAATTTAATTTTTCTAGAATTCTTATATGCTCTAAAGCACTTTCAACTAACGCTTCTGCTGTTACTTTACCATATTTTGCCAACAATTTCTTATCAAGTGAACCTGCATTAACACCTATGCGTATAGGAATATTTCTTGTTTTTGCAGCTTCAACTACTGCTTTTACACGCTCTTCATCACCGATATTCCCAGGATTAATACGAAGTGCATCTATACCCTGTTCTATAGCTTTTAAAGCAAGACGATAATCAAAATGAATATCTGCAACTAAAGGTACATCGACTTGACTTTTAATATTGTAAATATTTTCAGCTGCTGACATATCAGGTACAGCTACACGAACAATATCACAACCAGCATCTACTAATGCTTTAATCTGTGCTACTGTAGCATTTGTATCTGTTGTTTTAGTATTAGTCATAGATTGCACAGAAATCGGTGCACCACCACCAATTTTTACATCACCAATACTGATTTGTCGTGTCATTTTTCTTTTTATCATTATATCCAACACCTTTTTATGTTGTATTTATTAACTCTTAACCAAATAAACGACCAACATCTTGAGCTGTAGCGAAGAACATCAAGGATAATAATAAAATTATACCAGCCATTTGCACTACTCTCACATATTTAGCTTCAATAGCTTTGCCACGAATTGCTTCTACTAATAAGACTACAAAATGTCCGCCATCTAAAGCAGGAATTGGCAATAAATTTATTACTCCTAAGTTCAAGCTCAATAATGCAGCAAATTGTAATAATGGAACTAAACCTAAATGTGCAGCTTGACTAGTCATTTGAGCTACACCCACTGGTCCAGATAATTCTGCACTAACACTACCTGTTATCATGCCAATAAGACCACTATACATTTGGTAAATAATATTTACTACTGTAGCAAATGCTAAAGCAATTGATTCACCAAAGCCTACACTTTTTACATCAACTGGCGCAGTTACCCCAATCAAAGCACGCTTAGCTTGTTCATCATATTTTGGCACAACAGAAGTAGCCATCTGCTCATTATCACGGATAAATTCTATTTTTAAAATTTTTCCATCAGCATTTTGCACTTTCTGTACAAAATTTGTCCATGAAGTAATTTGTTCTCCATTTACGCTTAAAATTTTATCTCCATCTTTTAAGCCAGCTTGACTTGCTGCTTCTCCAGAAATAACTTGCCCTAAAACTGGAGCATTTGATGGAGTTTGTATACCATTAAAGAAAAAAACTCCTGCAAAAATCAAAAAAGGTAAAATAAAGTTCATTATCGAACCAGCTAAAATTACAATCATTCTAGCCCATACAGGACGAGCCCAATACGCTCTATCTCCTGCATCTTCATCCATGCCTTTTTCCATTCCTGCAATTTTATTAAAACCACCAAGAGGAATAGCTCTTATAGAATATACTGTTTCCCCTCTTTTTGTACTTACTAATTTAGGACCAAAACCAATTGCAAATTCATCTACACGCATACCAGTTTTTTTTGCAGTAATAAAATGTCCAAATTCATGAACCAATACTAGCAAACCAAAGACAAATACAATAGCAATTGCACTGATTAACACTTATAAATCTTCTCCTTTACTTGCTTACGAATATTGCTATCAATTTCAAATAAATCTTCAAGTTCTGGTTCTATCAAAGTTATATGAGATTGCATAGCTTCTTCTATTATATCATAAATATCTAAGAAACTAATCTTTTCATTTAAGAAAGCTTCTACAGCAATTTCATTGGTAGCATTCATCACACAAGGCATAGAACCGCCTATTTTTCCTGCTTCATACGCTAAAGCAAGACCTCTAAATGTGTCTGTATCTGGCTTTTCAAAAGTTAAATCTTTCATTTGCCAAAAATCTAATTTTTCAGCAGGACAAACCATTCTTTCTGGATAAGTAAGTGCATACTGTATAGGAAGTCTCATATCAGTTGAACCTAATTGAGCAATAACTGAGCCGTCCACATATTGCACCATAGAATGAATAATACTTTGTGGGTGAACTACTACCTGAATTTTATCATAATCCACATTATATAATTGTTTTGCTTCAATTACTTCTAAGCCTTTATTCATCAAAGATGCGCTATCAATAGTAATCTTGCGTCCCATTTTCCATGTTGGATGACTTAAGCATTGTTTTACTGAAACATTTCTTAACTCTTCTATTTTCTTACCTCTAAAAGGGCCACCAGAGGCAGTAACTAATAATTTATCAACTTTATTCATATCTTCGCCATGTAAACATTGAAATAATGCTCCATGTTCACTATCAATCGGCATGATTTCAATTTGTTTTTCACGAGCTTTTTTCATAACTAAATCACCAGCTACTACTAAAGTTTCCTTATTAGCTAGTGCGATATTTTTACCAGCTTCAATAGCTCTCATAGTTGGACGAAGACCTGCAAAACCCATTAATGAAGTAACTACTGTATCAATTTTATCTGTAGTAGCCCCTTCGATTAATCCTTCTTCTCCATAATATAATTTAGTTTCTCCTACATAACGAGCTTTTAATTTTTCATAAGCTTCTTTATTATGCAAAATCGCCATAGCTGGTTTAAATTCATTTATTTGCTGTTCTAATAATTCATCATTATTATTAGCCGCTAAAACTTCAATTTTCAAGAAATCACTATGATTTCTAACTACATCTAAAGTTTGAGTTCCAATTGAACCAGTTGAACCTAATACTGCAATTTTTTTCATTATATTATATTCCTTTACCTTAAATATCTAATAAAAATATTGCTATATAATAAACGAGCGGTGCTGTAAATAATAAACTATCAAATCTATCTAACACGCCACCATGACCTGGAATTAAAGTACCTGAATCTTTGATACCCACAAATCTTTTAATACAAGACTCTACTAAATCGCCAAATGTACCAATAATTGCTATCAATGCACCCATTAATAACATAATCATCATATCAAAATTAAAATAACTGCCTAAAAGACCTACACATATCATTGAACCTAAAATTCCGCCAACAAAACCTTCAACGCTTTTTTTAGGACTGATTTCTGGACATAAACGATGTTTACCTATACTACAACCTACAAAATAAGCAAAACTATCACTAGCCCATGTACCAATAAAAGTAAGCCATATTAAAATACAACCTACAGAAAATTCCCCTAAAAGACTATTTGTCGCTAAAATAGTTGAGTTCTCAATCATTCTAAGCATTATTAAATGATAAAAAGGAATAGCTATATACATTGTTCCTGCTAAAGTAATACAACCATCTAACACAGAAAAATGCTTATGATTAAATATCATATTCATTAAGGAAACAAATATAGCTACTACAATACCAAATGCAATATTATTAGCCATATATCCACTTAATACCATAAAACAAATAATCAATAAGCCCCAAAACAATGGTATATTATAATTCTTATGGGCAAAAGCATTTACATATTCTCGCCAAGCAAGACAAGCAAGCAATATAGAAACTGCTATAAATAATGAACCCCCTATTTGAATTACACCTGTAGCTATTATCATACCAATAATTCCACTGATAATTCGCGTTAGCAAAATCTTCCACCGCCCTAAATATAATTATTTGCTACTCAAACCACCAAATCTTCTATCTCTCTTTTGAAAATCGACAATTGCTTGAAGAAATTCTTCAGAAGAAAAATCTGGCCAATTTGTTTTTGTAAACCAAAATTCGGCATACGCTGCCTGCCATAATAAGAAATTACTCAATCGTATATCGCCACTTGTTCTAATCATCAAATCTACAGGTGGTAAATCTTTTGTATATAAATTATCGTCAATCACTTTATCATCAATTTTATCAATAGATAAATCACCTGATTGTACTTCACTAGCTATATTTTTTACTGCTGTTACAATCTCATCTCTACCACCATAATTTACAGCAACATTAAATCTTACACCAGTATTTTTTTTAGTGCGTTCTTCTGCTGCATGTAATTCATTTGGTAAATTGCCTGGTAATTCATCAACTCTTCCAATAAAGTGAATACGTACATTATCTTCACACATTTCATCAATTTGTTCTGCTAAAAAACTAGAAAATAAATTCATCAGAAAATTAACTTCTGTCATTGGTCTTTTCCAATTTTCAGTAGAAAATGCATATACTGTTAAAATAGGTATATTATATTTTATACAAGTTTTAAGAATTTTTTTTAGTGTTTTCACGCCAGCTTTATGTCCAGATGTTCTAATTAAACCCTTTCCAGTAGCCCAGCGACCATTTCCATCCATAATTATACCAACATGTTGTGGTAATTTATTTAAATCTAATTGTTTATCTATAGAAATATCTCTTTTTTCTTTTTTAGAAGAAAATATTTTTTTGAGCATACTAGAAGCCCCTTCCACATAAAATATAAGAAATAAGCCCCTCTTTAGAGGGGCCTTTCCAGTGCTTATTGCTAATAAAACAATTATGCTTCAATAGCACCTGCTGGACAACCAGCTTGACATGCACCACATTCTACACACATATCTGCATCAATTTCATAATGGTTTTCACCTTCAGAAATAGCGCCTACAGGGCAAGTACCTGCGCAAGCACCGCAAGAAATGCAATCATCAGTAATTTTATAAGCCATCTATTACACCTCCTTTCGCATCTTGGCAGCAGCTGTAAGCTCTAATACATTATCATCTAAAACTTTTACTCTGACAATATATAGTTTACTATCATCAACTTTAAAATAGCCTCTCATTGGCACAGTATAGTTCATTTTAAATTTTATATTTCTAGAATTTAATCGCTCTATAGCCTCAACAGCTGGCAATCCTAAATATTCCATACAATCAAACTTCCATTATTTCTTTTTCTTTTTCCGCTCTAGCAATATCGATTTCTTTAATATATTTATCTACGATTTTTTGAATATCTTCTTGAGCTTTTTTAGCATCATCTTCTGTGATAGATTTTGCTTTTTCTAATTTTTTAATAGCTTCATTAGCATCACGGCGAATATTACGAACAGATACTTTAGATTCTTCTGCACGTTTATTCAATGTTTTTACAAGATCAGTACGACGTTCTTCAGTGAGCTGAGGTATATTTAAACGAATTACTGTACCATCATTATTTGGGCTAAGACCAAGGTCAGATCTTGTAATTGCTTTTTCAATTTCATGAAGCATTGGTTTTTCCCATGGTTGAATTAAAATCATACGAGGTTCAGGAACAGAGATATTACCTACCTGATTTACTGGTACTAAAGAACCGTAATATTCTACCATTACTTTATCTAATAATGCAGGAGTTGCACGACCTGCACGAAGAGAAGCAAATTCAGATTTTGCTGCACTTAAAGTTTTTTTCATACGCTCTTCATTTTTAGCTATTACTTCTTTAATCATTAATCATTACCTCCAACAGTTGTTCCAATATTTTCGCCTAAAGCAGCTTTTAAAATATTTTCATGATTATCTATATTAAATACTACTAAAGGAATTTTATTATCCATGCAAAGACTTGTTGCTGTAGAATCCATTACTGCAAGTCCACGATTTAATACTTCTAAATATTCAAGGCTATCGAATTTCTTAGCTTCAGGATTTTTATTAGGATCGGAATCATATACACCATCTGTATTCTTTTTACCCATTAAAATAACTTCAGCTTCAATTTCAGCAGCACGAAGAGCAGCAGTTGTATCTGTGGAGAAATAAGGATTACCTGTACCAGCACCGAAGATAACAACTCTACCTTTTTCTAAATGACGAATTGCTTTACGACGAATATAAGGTTCAGCAACTTGACGCATTTCAATAGCAGATTGAACACGGCTATCAACGCCCATACCTTCTAAAGCATCTTGAAGTGCTAAAGCATTCATCACTGTAGCAAGCATACCCATATAATCTGCTGTAGCTCTATCCATACCTTTATTGCTACCAGCAAGACCACGCCAAATATTTCCGCCACCTACAACGATAGCTACTTCAATACCATACTCACGTACTTTTTTAATTTGTTTAGCGATAGATTCAACAACTTCTGGATTAATACCAAAACGCTGTTCACCAGCTAAAGATTCACCACTTAATTTGAAAACTATACGTTTATATTTAATATCAGCCACAATAAAACCTCCATAAAAACTTATAATTATCAACCTGCATAATATCTTTTCTTATTTTATCATATATCTATGGCAAACGGTAGACATTATAATTTTTTTCTATATCTAATTTTTATACTAATTTTATCTTATTACAAAAAAGAGAACACCGAAGTGTTCTCTCTTTGTATTTCATAATGAAATTATTTAACAGCTGCCATAACTTCTTCTACAAAGTTATCAGCTTTCTTTTCAATACCTTCACCAAGTTGATATCTTACGAAACGACGAATGGAGATATTTTCACCGATTTTAGCAATTTTGCCTTTTACAAGGTCAGAAATTGTAACATCTGGATCTTTAATGTATGGCTGATCTAAAAGACATACTTCTTTATAATATTTTTCGAGACGACCTTCAACCATTCTTTCAACGATTTTTTCAGGTTTGCCTTCATTAATAGCTTGTTCACGAAGAACTTGACGTTCATGTTCAATAGCTGCTGGGTCTACTTCTTCACGACGTACGCAAGTTGGGTTAGCAGCAGCAATCTGCATAGCAATATCACGAGCGAAATCCTGGAATTCAGGAGTACCAGCAACGAAGTCAGTTTCGCAGTTAACTTCTACTAATACACCGATACGTCCACCAGCATGAATATAAGATGTTACAACACCTTCAGCTGCTACACGACCAGCTTTTTTAGCTGCGGAAGCAAGACCTTTTTCTCTTAAAAAGTCAATTGCTTTGTCCATATCACCGTCAGTTGCAGAAAGAGCTTTTTTACAGTCCATCATACCTGCACCAGTTTTTTCACGTAATTCTTTTACTAATGCTGCAGTAATAGCCATTAATATTTCCTCCTTAGTCAATAAAAGGCAAGGGTTTGGGCCCTTACCTTTTTAATTGTTATATAAATTTAAAATTAACTAAAATTATTCAGCGTCTTCGCTAGTAGCAACTTCTTCTACTACTTCGCCAGCTTCACCTTGACGACCTTCGATAACAGCGTCAGCCATACGGGAAGTTAAAAGTTTAACAGCACGGATAGCGTCATCGTTACCAGGAATTACATAGTCAATTTCGTCTGGATCGCAGTTTGTATCAACGATTGCAACGATTGGAATGTTAAGTTTTTTAGCTTCTGCTACAGCAATTCTTTCTTTACGTGGGTCAACGATAAATAAAGCGCCTGGTAATTCTTCCATGTCTTTAATACCGCCAAGAGATTTTTCAAGTTTTTCTTGTTCACGTTTTAAAGCAAGAACTTCTTTTTTGCTAAGAACTTCAAAAGTTCCATCTTCTTCCATAGCTTCAAGTTCTTTTAAACGATTGATGCTTTTACGGATAGTAGCGAAGTTAGTCATCATACCACCGAGCCATCTTTCGTTAACATAGAACATACCGGATTTTAAAGCTTCTTCTTTAACAGCTTCTTGAGCCTGTTTTTTAGTACCTACGAAAAGAATGCTTTTGCCTTCTTCAGCAACGCTACGTAAGAAATCATAAGCTTCGTCAACTTTTTTTACAGTTTTCTGTAAATCGATAATGTAAATACCATTGCGTTCTGTGAAAATGTATGGAGCCATTTTAGGGTTCCAACGTCTAGTCTGATGACCGAAATGAACGCCTGCTTCTAATAATTGTTTCATGGAAATAACTGCCATGATGGTGCACCTCCTGTTATTTTTTCCTCCACATTCTTTAGCTTTGTTTTAACCCTTTTAGATATTCTTATCAGCGTACCAATAAGGTATATCTAACTAGGACACAGTACAAAATCGGAATGTGTGCGTTTTTTTACACCGTTAAGCATTATATCATAATTTTTTTGTAAACACAATAATAAATTATCATGCTTTCAGATAAAAAGAACGATGTTTTTATCAACATCGTTCTTAAAAATTATTATCTTTTTAATTTTTGAATTTCATCTAATAAGTGTTCATTTAATACTCTGATATAAGTACCTTTCATACCGAGAGATTTAGATTCAATTACACCAGCGGACTCAAATTTACGAAGTGCATTAACAATTACAGAACGAGTAATACCTACACGGTCAGCAATTTTAGATGCAACGAGTAAACCTTCAGTACCATTTAATTCACTTAAAATATTTACAGCTGCTTCAATTTCAGAATAAGAAAGTGTTGCTAAAGCAATCTGTACAGTAGCTTTTTTACGTGCTTCAACTTCAATTTTTTGAGAATTATCACGTAAAATTTCCATACCTACAACAGTGGCACCATATTCAGCTAATAATAAATCATCATCTGTGAATTCTTCATTAAATTTAGCTAATACTAATGTACCAATACGTTCACCAACGCCATAAATAGGTACAATAGTTGTAATTTTGCCTTCTACTAAACATTCACTATTATCATCAAAAGCACAAATTTCTTTTTGTGGAATATTAGAAGATGTGCTATCCATTTTTAAGAGCCAATTAACATAGTGTTTTGGAAATTCTCCTTGGCTTACGATTTTGTCAATCATTGTATCACATTCAAAATCATCAAGGAAGGCATATCCATAGATTTTCCCTGTTTTACTAACAATATATACATTTGCTTCTATAACATTGCTAAGTACACGGGAAATGCTATCGTATTCTACCACTTCTGCTTTTTGTAAAAGTTTATTTATTTTTCTTGTTTTTTCAAGTAATGTTGCCATCTGTTATCCCCTTCCTGCACAGAAAAACTTTTGATTTTCTGTTAAACCTTTCCTTTTTTTATTCTATCATATCTATAAGTCAATTTAAAGGAAAATTTTTATATTTTTTTGAATTTTGTACAATATTTATCAAATTACAAAATGAACTGGCTTAAGTCGCGATTTTTAACGATTCCACCAAGTTTTTCATTTACATAATCAGCATTAATTACTACATTTTTTTCTTCTAATTCTGGTGCATCAAAAGATAAATCTTCTAATAATTTTTCCATAATTGTATGAAGTCTTCTTGCTCCAATATTTTCCATTTGTTCATTTACTTCACAAGCTACTTGAGCTAATCTTTCAATAGCATCATCAGTAAATTCAATGGAAACACCTTCTGTAGCAAGTAATGCTTTATATTGTTTTAATAATGCATTTGTTGGTTCTGTTAAAATACGTTTAAAATCTTCTTCAGTTAAAGAAGTCAATTCCACACGAATTGGGAAACGACCCTGAAGTTCTGGTATTAAATCAGAAGGCTTAGCCATATGGAAAGCACCTGCTGCAATAAATAAAATATGGTCTGTTTTCATCTGTCCATATTTTGTGGATACTGTGGAGCCTTCAACTATTGGTAAGATATCACGCTGTACACCTTCACGAGATACATCAGGACCAGAAGAAGAACCTTTTACTGCAACCTTATCAATTTCATCTAAGAAAATAATACCATTGCGTTCTGCAAGTTCAATAGCTTCTTGAGCAATAGACTCCATATCCAATAATTTTTGAGCTTCTTCTTGAGTGAAGATTTCTCTTGCTTGAGCAACTGTAACTTTGCGTTTTTTGCGTTTTTTAGGCATTAAATTGCCAATCATATCCTGAATATTATTGCTCATGTCTTCCATGCCAGAACCTGCAAACATACCAATTACAGGAGCTGCTTTTGGTTCAACATCAATTTCAATAATATCATTTTCTAATTCACCTTTTAAAAGGCGTTTTCTGCACCATTCTCTGCCAGCAGAATATTTTGGTTCTTCCACTTTTTCTGTGCTTTCTTCTTCTTTGTTTGTACCACCAAAGATAGCGCTGAGTGGATTAGATACAGCACTGGATTTTGGTTCTGGAACATAAATATCTAAAATACGTTCTTGAGCCATTTCTTTAGCTTTATCTTGTACTTGTTCTAATTTTTCTTGTTTTAACATACGTACAGCAGATTCAGCTAAATCTCTAACCATGGATTCTACATCTCTACCTACATAACCTACTTCAGTAAATTTAGTAGCTTCAACTTTTACAAAAGGTGCTTTTACAAGTTTTGCTAAACGTCTTGCAATTTCTGTTTTACCAACACCAGTAGAGCCAATCATCAAGATATTTTTAGGAATAATTTCATCTCTCATATCTTCTGGGAGATGACGGCTACGCCATCTATTGCGAAGTGCAATAGCTACAGAACGTTTTGCTTGTGATTGTCCTACAATATATTTATCTAATTCTTCAACAACTTGACGAGGAATTTGTTCATTCAATTTCATGAATTTATTCTCCTTTATTTATCTAATTCTTCCACTATAATATTGTGATTTGTATATACACAAATATCAGCAGCGATAGTAAGTGCTTCTTTAGCAATTTCAGCTGCAGTCAAATTAGAATGTTTAGCTAATGCACGACCTGCTGAAAGTGCATAAAATCCGCCAGAACCAATAGCTGCAACATTACCATCTGGTTCAATTACTTCACCATTACCAGAAAGTAGTAACATTGTATTTTCATCAGCAACGAGTAATAATGCTTCTAATTTACGAAGAACTCTATCTGTACGCCAATCTTTAGCAAGTTCTACCGCTGCACGAGTTAAATTACCATGATATTCAATTAATTTAGATTCAAATTTTTCAAATAAAGTAAAAGCATCGGCAACAGAACCTGCAAAGCCAGCTAAAACTTTACCATTATATAAACGACGTACTTTACGGGCATTTGCTTTCATAATAGCAGCTTGTCCAAAAGTAACTTGTCCATCACCAGCTATAGCAGTTTTTCCATCTTTTTTTACTGCTATGATAGTGGTTGCTTTAAAATTTTCCATAAAATCATCTCCATTTATAGGCTATATTCATATTATCAGTTTTACTTAGATAATTTCAATACATCTATTTTAAATTTTGCTAAAAATTCTAAGGCACGTTCTGCAATTTTTTGTTTTTTCAACTTTTTATCACGAATGCGTTCTTCTAAAGGTGGCATCAAACCAAAATTAGCATTCATAGGCTGAAAATGTTTTGCTACAGCAGAAGTAATATATTTGCACATAGAGCCATGAGCTGTTTGTTCTGGGAAAATCACTGGATTTTCTCCTTTAGCTAAATATGCTGCATTAACACCTGCCACAAGACCAGAAGCTGCGGATTCTATATATCCTTCAACGCCTGTCATCTGACCTGCAAATAATAAATCATCTCTATCTTTGTATTGCAAAGTTGGTCGCAATAATTCAGGAGAATTAATAAATGTGTTTCTATGCATTACGCCATAACGCACAAATTCAGCATTTTCAAGTCCTGGTATTAAACCAAATACGCGTTTTTGTTCTGGCCATTTCAAATGAGTTTGAAAACCTACTATATTATATAGGCTATCTGCTGCATTATCTTGACGAAGTTGCACTACAGCATATGGTCTTTTTCCTGTTTTAGGATCTTCTAAACCTACAGGTTTTAATGGCCCATATAGTAAAGTATCTATGCCACGACGAGCCATTTCTTCAACAGGCATACAACCTTCAAAAAACTTAGCTTTTTCAAATTCCTTGATTGGTGCAAGTTCTGCTGTTGTTAACTCTTGCCAAAATTTTTCATATTCTTCTTTATCCATAGGGCAATTAATATAATCAGCTGTTCCTTTACCATAGCGAGAAGCGCGATATGCTTTACTCATATCAATAGACTCTTTGCTGATTAATGGTGCCGCAGCATCATAAAAGTAAAAATAATCCTCACCTGTCAATTCACCAATGGATTTTGCTAATACTTCTGAAGTCAATGGACCACTGGCAATAATTGTAATAACATCATCTTCTTGAGGTATTGTTTCTATCTCTTTATTTATCACAGTAACATTAGGATGATTTTTTACTTTATCTGTAATATATTGACTAAATCCTTCTCTATCTACAGCTAAAGCTCCACCAGCTGGTACACGATTTATATCGGCCGACTCCATGATGATAGAATTTAGCTGTCGCATTTCTTCTTTTAATAAGCCTACAGCATTTTCAAGTCCTGCACCACGCAAAGAATTGCTACATACTAATTCAGCGAATTTTTCTGTCTTATGTGCAGGAGTAGATTTTTCTGGTCGCATTTCATATAAATCTACTTTTATACCTCTTTGAGCCACTTGCCATGCAGCTTCACTGCCAGCCATACCAGCTCCTACGATAATAACTTTTTTCACGCAAAATCTCCTTTCCTATTTCTCTTTATGCTTCGTTTTCTTCTTTATGCTCTTTATTTTCATTTTCTTCTTTTGCTTGTGCTTCTTTTTGTGCTAGTTCCGCTAATTTCTTAGCAGTCTGCTGTTGAATTTTTTCTTTTAATTTATTAATTTCCTTATTTATAGGAGTATCTTCTTTTCTTGTAGCACAATCATCATTACTGCAATATAAAATAGTTCTTCCATTTTTGAAACGATGTCTAAATAAGAATGAACCACAAGTCTTGCAATTGCTTGTAAGTGGCATATCCCATGATACATAATCGCACTGTGGATAATTTTCACAACCATAAAATACTACGCCACGACGTGTACGGCGTTCAATGATTTTACCACCACATTTAGGGCATTTAACACCCGTATCTTTTAAAATAGGTTTTGTATTTCTACATTCTGGAAAACCTGGACATGCTAAGAATTTACCATAGCGACCTTGTTTTATGACCATCATACGACCGCATAATTCGCATTGTACATCAGAAACTTCATCTGGCACTTCTACTTCACCAATTTCTTCTTCTGCATGTTCTAAAGTTTTTTCAAATGGCCCATAGAATTCTTCAAGCAAAGTATTTTTTTGAATTTTACCTACTGCTATTTCATCTAATTTATTTTCTAAATCAGCAGTAAATTTCTCATCAACAATATCTTTAAAATATTTTTCCAATAAATCTACTACTACAAAACCTAAATCAGTTGGTTCAAATTTTTTATCACTGCGAACTACATAACCTCTAGCTAAAATAGTTTCAATAATTGGTGCATACGTACTAGGACGACCAATGCCTCTTTCTTCTAAAGTTTTAACTAAAGAAGCATCATTATATCTAGCAGGTGGTTCTGTAAAATGTTGCATTGCTTCTAATTTTTGAATAGATAATTCATCGCCTTCCTGCAAATCTGGCAAGATGACATCTTTTTCTTTTTTATTATCGCTATCATTATATACAGCAGTAAAGCCTGCAAATTTTAATTGCGAACCAGTAGCTTTAGCTAAATACTTATCGCCTTTAATAGTTACACTCATAACATCATAACTAGCAGGTAACATCTGACAACCTAAGAAGCGTTGCCAAATTAATTTATAAAGTTTTAACTGTTCTTTGCTCAAATATTCTTCAACAGTGGCAGGACTTAAAGCGATATTTGTTGGACGCACTGCTTCATGAGCATCTTGAGAAGATTTTCCAGCTGCATAAATATATGGTTTTTCTGGCAAATATTCTTTACCAAAATTCTCTTCAATATAATTTCTAGCTTCATTTAAAGCTATTTCTGAAATACGTGTAGAGTCTGTACGCATATATGTTATCAGACCAGTTGGCCCTTTTTTACCTAAGCTAATACCTTCGTAAAGCTGTTGAGCTATCATCATTGTTTTACGTGAAGTAAAACCTATTTTTCTAGCGGCATCTTGTTGTAAACTACTTGTTGTAAATGGTGCTGGAGCTTTGCGATGACGTTGACGTTTCTTTATTTCTGTTACTTTAAAAGTAACTTTTTCAATATCGCTACATAATTCATCAGCTTGAGCTTTAGATGCAATTTTTACATCTTCTTTTTTCGCTGAAACCATTAACTTTTTATCATCAATAGCGACTAGCTCTGCTCCAAACATACTAGAACGAGGTTTTTTCTTAAATTTAAAATCAACTGTCCAATATTCTTCTGATTCAAATTTTTGAATTTCTTTTTCACGGTCACAAATTAATTTCACTGTTACCGATTGTACACGCCCTGCACTCAAACCTTTGCGAATTTTCTTCCAAAGAAGTGGACTTAATTTATATCCTACAATACGGTCAAGCATACGACGTGCTTGTTGAGCATCTACTCTATCAATATTTATTTCTTTAGGATTTTTTACTGCTTCTTGAATAGCAGGTTTTGTTATTTCATTGAATACAATTCTACATTTTTCATGTTCATCAATCCCTAAGATATGAGATAGATGCCAAGCAATAGCTTCGCCTTCACGGTCAGGGTCAGAAGCTAAATAAACTTTTTCAGATTTTTTAGCTTCTTTCTTTAAAGATTTAATTAAATCTCCCTTGCCACGAATATTGATATATTTAGGTGCAAAATCATTTTCTACATCTATACCAAACTGACTTTTAGGTAAATCTCGAAGATGTCCCATAGAAGCCATTACTGTATATTTTTTATTGCCTAAATATTTTTCAATAGTCTTTGCTTTAGTTGGCGATTCTACTACTACAAGCGTTTTTTTCTTCATTCAAAGCACTCCCTGATTGCTCTTATATAAAAATTTGGACTTGTCTCTTTAACTAGTCCCTTCAATTTCATTTGTAATAAAATAAACGATATATTCGAAACATTTATTCTCAATTTATATATGATTTCATCAATACATTTAGGCTCTGTAAAAGATAAACTATCATATATAAGTTGTTCTTCCGCTGTCATGGAAAAACCTAATTCTATTTGTGTTTCTTTGGATATACTTTGCTGGTTAGTTACAAAATTATATTCTTCTACAATATCATTTGCCCTTGTAACTAATTTAGCACCTTGTTTTATTAAACTATGGCAGCCTTCGCTTTTTTGCGAATAAATATTTCCTGGTATGGCAAATACATCTCGCCCTTCACTTAAAGCAAATTCTGCTGTTATCAATGAACCACTCTTTTTCGCAGCTTCAACTACTAATATTCCTTTGGACAATCCTGTGATAATTCTATTTCTAGCTGGAAAATTCCCTGGTTTTGGCAATGTATTTAGTGGATATTCTGATATTACAGCACCATTTTGAGCTATAGCTTCTAAAAGTTGCTTATTTTCTTTTGGATATATAATATCTAATCCACAACCTAAAACAGCAATAGTCTTACCTTTTTTCAAAGCTCCTGTATGAGCTTTAGTGTCTATACCTTTAGCAGCACCACTAACTATTACAAAATTAAATTTAGCTAATTCCTCAGCCATATTTTCTGCTATCTGTTTTCCATAAGTCGTTGGAGTTCTTGAACCTACTATACCTATACAAATTTCATCTTTAGGCAATTGACCTTGATAATATAAAATAAATGGAGGATCATAGATTTCTTTCAATAACTTTGGATATTCTTCATCTATTTCTATGCAGACTTTAATTTTATAATGTTTTAATTGCTCTGTTAATTTATCTATAGATATTTTCTGTCTAAATTCTATTAATTCAGACAATGTTTTACTGCCTAAACAATTACTTTGTTCTAACATTTCTCTTGTCGCTGTCCATATTTTTTGGCCGTCATGAAAATATCCATAAAGTTGACGAAGCGTTTTACTACCTATGCCTGGCACAGAATTTATGGCAGCCCAATATATATTTTTCATTGTTTATTACATTCCCATACAAATAAATCTTTAGATAAACCGTATATATTTTACTATTATCACTATTAACTGACAATTTGTCAAATTTTTTATCAAAAGAATATAGATATCGCCATCTAAAACAAAAAGCTATTGTATTAAAAAATTTAACACAATAGCTTTTTATTATTCTTAGACCATAAATCAGCCTAATTTTTCTTTTATCATTTTATTTACAAGACCAGGATTTGCTTTACCTTTACTTGCTTTCATTACTTGACCGATTAAAAAGCCCATAGATTTTGGATAATCTGCAACAGCTTTTGGATTATCTGCAATTGCTTTATCTACAATTTCTTCTATTGCTTTTGTATCAGTAATCTGTACTAAACCTTTATCTTTTACGATTTTTTCTGGAGTATCTCCACTTGTCCACATTTCTTCAAATACAGTTTTTGCTATTTTAGAAGAAATTGTGCCTTTACCAATTAAGCCAATTAAGCTTGCTAAATTTTGAGCAGATACTGGAGAATTTTCAATAGTCATTTCATTAGCATTTAAATGTTTAGACAATTCACCCATAATCCAGTTAGAAGCAAGTTTTGCATCAGCACCAGCATCTACAACAGCATCAAAGTATTCAGCCATAGCACGAGTAGAAGTGATGATTTCCGCATCATAAGTAGGAAGACCATATTCATTTACTAAACGAGCTTTTCTTGCATCTGGTAATTCAGGAAGTTCTTTTTTATATGCTTCAATCTGTTCATCAGTTGTAACAATTGGCACAAGGTCAGGTTCTGGCATATAACGATAATCTTGAGCTTTTTCTTTGCTACGCATAGAAAGTGTAATTCCACGACCATCGTCCCAAGTACGAGTTTCTTGTACTAAGATACCGCCATCTTCTAACACTTCATTTTGACGTTCAATTTCATATTCTAAAGCATCTTCGATTACTTTGAAGGAATTTAAGTTTTTCATTTCAACTTTTGTACCAAGTTTTTCGCTACCTTCTGGACGAAGAGATACGTTTACATCGGCACGTAAATTACCTTCTTCCATTTTACAATTGGATACATCAATGTATTGTAAAATAGATTTTATTTTTTCCATATATGCACGAGCTTCTGCTGGAGAATGCATATCTGGTTCAGATACGATTTCGATAAGTGGTACACCAGTACGATTATAGTCAACATTAGAGCTACTAGAATCTTTGATTGTAGTACCAGAGTGAACGAGTTTACCAGCGTCTTCTTCCATATGAATACGAGTGATGCGAATGCGTTTTGTTTTGCCTTCTACTTCAATATCCACATAACCATGTTCAGCGATTGGTAAATCAAACTGAGAAGTCTGGAAATTTTTTGGTAAATCTGGATAATAATAGTTTTTTCTATCAAATTTACTGAATTTATTAATTGTACAGTTGAGTGCAAGACCTGCTTTGATAGCAAATTCTACTACACGTTTATTGACAACAGGTAATACGCCTGGGAGACCAAGACAAACAGGACAAACATGTGTATTTTGGTCTGCACCAAAGGAAGTAGCACAGCTACAGAAAATTTTTGTATTAGTTTTTAATTCACTATGAATTTCCAAACCAATGACTGCTTCGTATTTCATTATTCTACCCCCTGACCAATTTTATTAGCATAATCATGATTTACTTCATAAGTATATGCTGCACGAATAATAGTTTCTTCATCAAGTGGGCGACCAATAAACTGCATACCGATAGGCATATTATCTTTGCTTCTGCCACAAGGAATAGAAATACCAGGAAGACCTGCTAAGTTAAGTGGAACAGTGAAAATATCCATCAAATACATTTTTAATGGATCATTTGCCATTGAACCTAATTTATATGCAGGTGTTGGTGCTACTGGAGCCAAAATAACATCTACGTTTTTAAAAGCATTATCAAAGTCTTGTTTTACAAGTGTTCTAACTTTTAATGCTTTTAAATAATAAGCGTCATAATAACCAGCACTTAAAGCATAGTTACCAATCATAATACGACGTTTTACTTCTGGACCGAATTTTGCAGTTCTTGTATTTGTCATCATAGAAACAATGTCTTCACCATCTACACGAGAGCCATAGCTTACACCATCATAACGAGATAAGTTTGTAGAAGCTTCTGCTGGAGCTATTAAATAATATGTGGAAATAGCATAATCTGTGTGTGGTAAAGAAATATCTACGATTTCAGCACCGAGTTTTTTCAAATCTTCGATAGCTGTATTCATAGCTTTTTTTACATCTTCGTCCATACCATCGATAAAATATTCTTTTGGTAAACCGATTTTTAATCCTTTTATATCATTTACTAAGGATTTTGTATAATCAGGAACATCACTATTGATAGATGTAGAATCTTTTTCATCATGACCTGCAATTACATTCATCACATGAGCACAGTCTGTTACATCGCGAGTCACAGGGCCAATCTGGTCAAGTGAAGAAGCAAATGCTACTAAACCATAACGAGATACACGACCGTAAGTAGGTTTTAAACCAACAACACCACAAAAAGATGCTGGCTGACGAATAGATCCACCAGTATCAGAGCCCAATGCCCAAATAGCACTACCAGCACTAACTGCTGCAGCACTACCACCAGAACTACCACCTGGTACGCAGTCTAAATTCCATGGATTATGTGTAGCAAAAAACGCAGAGTTTTCTGTAGAACCACCCATAGCGAATTCATCCATATTTAATTTACCGAGTAATGCAGGTTTTTGAGCTAAAACTTTATCCATTACTGTAGCATTATATGGTGGTACAAAATTTTCGAGCATATAAGATGCACAAGTTGTTTTTAAACCTTTTGTACAAATATTGTCTTTTATAGCTGCTGGTATACCTGCTAAAACAGAGATTTTTGCTCCGCCAGCGATATCAGCATCAACATTTTCTGCTTGTTGTAAAGCATAATCAGCTGTTTTTGTGATATATGCTTTTACTTTATCATCAGTAACTTCCATACGAGAAAGTACATCTTTTGTAATTTCTACAGCAGAAATTTCTTTATTTACAAGCATATCATGTAATTCATGTGCTGTTTTTTCAAATAAATTCACGTAAAAGCCTCCTCAATTTAATCAAAGTAATTAAAATAAATTATTCTTCTAAAATTTTAGGTACACGGAAATAACCATCTTCTTGTTGTGGAGCATTAGATAATGCCAATTCACGATCAAGGGAAGGTTTTACTACATCTTCACGAAATACATTTTGTACAGGCAATACGTGTGCAGTAGGAGCTACATTTTCAGTATCTACTTGTTGTAATCTATCTACATATTCAAGAAAATCATTAAGCTCGCTTATATTTTTATCCATATCTTCATCTTTAATGCTAAGACGAGACAGAAGAGCTACATTTTCTACATCTTCTCTAGTAACTTTCATATCTTCACCCCATTTTCAAAATAAACTGTTTACATTTTATCATATTTTAGACAATGATTGAATAGTATTGTTACTTTTCCCCACAAAATATAGCTGACTTATTTTAGCTTCTATGTTAAAATGTCTTAAAAATTAATAGTAAAATAGGTGATTTCTTACATATGGACAAAACTAAACAAAAAATTGCATTTTCCTTTCTCATTGCAATATTTCTAGCTGCATTTGAAGGTGTTGTTGTCTCTACTGCTGCACCTGTAATTGTGAAAAGTTTGCATAATTTCAAAATGATTAGCTGGATTTTTTCTATTTTTCTTTTGACCTCAGCAATTTCTACTCCTATTTACGGTAAATTGGCTGACCTTTATGGGCGAAAACGAATTTTCATGATTGGCATTTCCATTTTTCTTTTCGGTAGCTTATTGGCTGGATTATCTCAAACCATGCACCAACTAATTATCTTCCGTGGCATTCAAGGCATTGGTGCTGGTGCTATTTTTACCATTGGTTTTACAATGATCGGTGATATTTTCACCTTGGAAGAACGCTCTATTATTCAAGGAGCTATCAGTACTATTTGGGGAATAGCTGGTCTTGTAGGTCCATTACTTGGTGGATTTCTCATAGATTATCTTTCATGGCAATGGATATTTTTTATAAACATTCCCTTTGGTCTTTTATCAGTCTATATACTCGCTAAATTTGTACATGAACAAAAGCCTGCTACTAATCCTAAAATAGACTACCTTGGAGCTATTTTGCTTTCCATTGCTATTGGCAGCCTTTTATATGGTGTAATGAGTTTAGATGAAGATTTTTATTTAGGTGTAATCTTGTTAGTTATCACTTTGATTTCTTCTATCCTCTTTTATATCCAAGAAGCCAGAACTTCTGAGCCTATTGTTCCTTTATTTATCCTCAATAAATCTTCTATCATTGTAAATATCATAACTTTTATCAGCTCTTTCATATTGATTGCTTGTTCTGTTTATTTACCATTACATATTCAATCAATTATGGGTTACAGTGCTACTATCGCTGGTATTTCTTTGATAGGAACTTCCATTGCTTGGTTTATGAGTTCGATTTCCATTGCTAAATTAATGAAAAAATATCCTACAAATATAATTGTTATGTTTTCTTCGTTAATTTTAATTTTCAGTTCTTGGTTATTAACACAATTAACTATAGACACACCTCTTTGGCACTTATCTATTTATGTATTTTTCTTTGGCTTTGGTTTTTCAGGCACTTTAAATACACTAACTTTCATAGTCCAAGACTCTGTAAAATACAATCTACGTGGTGCCGCTGTTGGTCTAAATATGCTCACTCGTACACTTGCTCAAACAATTGGTGTTACCGTTCTCGGTGCTGTATTAAATGTTTCTACAGCAGATTTTATCCAAGCTCATAATTTAATAAATATCACTATGCAAGATTTTTATGATAATACTGCTCCTCAATATCATGAACTTTTACGCCAGGCTTTATTTTATAGTCTAAATAATATTTACTATATTTTAGTTGGCAGTAGTGTACTTTGTTTAATCTTGTCTTATTTCGTACCTAAACATCAATCACAAAAATAATCCAAAATATTAAACTCATATCTTTATATAATTATAAAAACTATGCTATACTATTATTTATTTTATATCTAAAATTTAAATTTATTTACTATTTCGGAGGAATATAATGAAAGATCATTTAGTAAAAGCTGTCGCTGATGGTGTTCGTGTTCATGCTGCTATTACAACTAACCTTGTAAATGAAGCTGTATCTCGTCATGAATGTTATCCTGTAGCTGCTGCTGCTCTTGGTCGTACTATGACAGGTGCTTTACTAATGGCAGCAAACCTTAAAAATAAAGAATGTATCACTATAAAATTTAATGGTAACGGCCCATTAGGCTCTGTTGTTGCTGATGCTAATCCTGAAGGATTTGTACGTGGTTATATCGCCAATCCTCATGTTAATTTACCACTCAATGAAAAAGGTAAATTAGATGTAGGCGGTGGTGTCGGTCAAGGTATTTTATCCGTAACTCGTTTCACTGGTCTTAAAGACCCTATTACTGGTAGCTGTGAAATCGTTTCTGGAGAAATTGCTGAAGACCTCACAAATTATCTCTATACTTCTGAACAAACTCCTTCTAGTGTAGGCTTAGGTGTTCTTGTAAATCCTGATTTAAAAGTAGCTGCAGCTGGTGGTTTTATCCTTCAATTATTACCAGATGCTACAGAAGAAACACTTACAAAATTAGAAAATAACCTCGCTAAAATTCGCCCAGTTTCTACCATGGTAAAAGATGGTTTAGATGCTCGTGGTATTATTGCTGAACTATTGCAAGGTTTTGATAAAGTTGATTATTTAACTACTACAGATTTAGCATTTAAATGCCAATGCTCCAAAGAACGTATTGAAGATGTACTCATCAGCTTAAATGAACATGATTTAAAATCTCTAGTTGATGATGGTCATGCTGAAGTTTGCTGTCATTTCTGTGGTGAAAAATATCAATTCAATAAAGATGAACTCACTGCTATTTACAATGTATCTCAAAAATTAAAAGACAATAAAGCTAATAATTAAATAATATCAATAAAAAAGCATTTTAAAATGGAATTATTACTCAATCCATTTTAAAATGCTTTTCTTTTATAAATTAATTTTCTTTAATCATTGCTAAAAATTCTTGTTCAGTAATTATTTTTACACCTAAACTTTCAGCTTTTGTAAGTTTACTGCCTGCATTTGCCCCTGCAATTACATAAGATGTTTTTTTCGATACAGAACCAGAAGCTTTTCCGCCTAGAGATTGAATAATTTCACTAGCTTCACTTCTGCCCATGGTTTCTAATGTTCCTGTCAATACGAAAGTCAAACCTTGGAATTTATCAGATGTTTTTTCTGTCTTTTCCTCTGCCATATTGACATTTGCTTCTTTTAATTTATTTAATAAAGCAATATTTTCTTCATCATGGAAAAATTCATATACAAGTTTTGCACTTATTTCTCCAATATCTACTACTTGTTTTATCTCTTCTTCTGTAGCTTTAGCTATATCATCAAAAGAATAAAAATGATTTATCAAGGAACGACTTGCTGATTTACCTATATTCAAAATGCCCAGTCCTGTAAGCAATCTCCATGGTGCATTTTGCTTACTTTTTTCGATTGCATTTAAAAGTTTATCAGTATTTTTTTCCTTGCCAATCAATCCTTTTGCTATTAATTCATCGCGATAATTGTGTAAATAATATATATCTGCTGGATCTTTTAAATATCCATTTTCAATCAAAGTTTTTATATACATCATGCCAAAACCTTTGATATCCATAGCATCTCGACCGACAAAATTTATTATCCAACGTTCAATCTGTGCTGGGCAATGTGGATTACTACAGCGAATATCTGCTTTATCATCGCGAATAGTATGAGCATTACATACAGGGCAAGTATCGCCAATGATAAAAGGCTTGCTATTTTGAGGTCGTTTTTCTTTGATTACACAACGAACTTTCGGAATAATTTCCCCTGATTTATATACTTTTATTGTATCGCCAATGCGTATATCCAAATCATCAATAAAATCTTGATTGTGCAATGTAGCTCTTTCTACTTTTGTTCCACAGAGCCAAACTGGTTCAAATACTGCTGTCGGTGTAATTCTTCCTGTACGACCTACGGATAATTCTATATTTAATAATTTAGTTTCTTTTTCTTCTGGTGGATATTTATAAGCTATTGCCCATTTAGGAACTTTAGATGTTGCCCCTAATTTTTCTCTTTGTGCAAAATCATTTATTTTTACAACTGCTCCATCAATATCATAATCCAAATCTCCACGGCGATTTCCAATTTCTTCTATAGCTTGTAAAACTTCTTCTTTAGTTTTGCATACTTTATATGAATGTATAATCTTCATTCCTTGTTTGTGCATAAAGTCATATGCCTGTGTATGCGATTTTAATTCTATACCTTCTACCTTTTGCAAATTAAAAATAAACATGGATAAATTGCGTTCTTTAGTGATTTTGCTGTCTAATTGGCGAAGTGTACCTGCTGCACAATTTCGAGGATTAGCAAATAATCTTTTCCCCAATAATTCTTGTTTTTCATTCACTAAGGAAAAAGCTTCTCGCGTCATATATACTTCTCCACGAACTTCAAAATAAGGCAATTTTTCTTTTAGTTTTTTCTTAATATCTTTTATCTGCATAGCATTAGCTGTTACATCTTCACCTTGTACAACACCATCACCACGAGTAACAGCTAATTTCAATTCACCATCTACATAACGAAGTGCTAAAGACAAACCATCTATTTTTTCTTCTACTACAAATTCTGGATTATCTAATTCTTTTTGCATATTATCTACAAAAGTTTCCACTTCTTCAGCAGAAAATACATCTTGCAAGCTAAGCATTGGCACATCATGTTTTACAAGAACACCAGCTTCACGTTTTGCCACCCCGCCTACTCTTTGCGTTGGTGAATCTTTTGTTATTAATTCTGGATTTTCAGCTTCTAACTTTTTTAATTGTCGCATCAATTCATCATATTGAGCATCTTCTATTTCTGGATTATCTTGATTGTAATATAAATCATTATGATATAAGATTTTTTTCTTTAATTCATCTATTTGTTTTTTTATATCTTCCATTATTTCACCCACAATACATATAAATAGGCCAGTTACCATATAAGTAACTGGTCTTTTCTCTTAAAATTCTACTTTTTCTAACAATACTCTTAGCGTCTTTAGTTCTTCTTCTGTTAAATTTTTATAAGCTGCTATATCTGTTGCTTCCATTCTTTTTGCACATTCTGAGGCAATACTTAAGCCAAGTGGTGTCAAATATAAATAATACTTTCTCTTATCTACCTTATCTTGAATTTTGTATATTAAATTTTTGCTCATCATACTTTTTATGATATTCGTAACAGTTGGATTTGTATTATTTAGTCCAATTTCAATCATTCTTTGTGTAACTTTTTTATCTTTAGATTTATCTAAATAAGCAATAACTAATGCCTGTTGTACAGTTACACCTAAACTGGCTAAATTATTATTTTGTCTGGCTATCATTTTTTTATTTATTTCATATATTAATTGCCCTAATCGCATAGTATCTGGTACTAACACTGCTCTCACCTCAAAAGAAAAAAATAACTCAATAATAATATATATTATATCAAAATTTCACTCTCAACATAAACTAAAATATCTATAAAAACTATTGACAAAAAATTTTTATTGCGCTATTATTTATTACATAGTTAGCTATGTATATTTAAATTATATTAAATATAATCATATAATACAAGATAATTTTTATATAATAGTATACTATATAATTAAGAAAAGAAGGTTTTATTATGTTAAATTTAAAAAAATTCACTCTCGGTTTTAGTTGCGCTTGTCTTTTAGCATTTTCTAGCTCTTTATGTTTTGCTAGTGGTTCCCCTAAAACAGTAGTTCCCGCTACTAATCTTCCAGAAGCAACAATCAATACAACAATCGATATGAGTCGCAGTATTGATTCCCAAAATATTACTGCTATTCCTGCTACTAATCTTTCTGACGAAATAATCAACACAAAAATTGATATGAATCGCAGTACAGATTCTCAAAATATCACAGCTGTCCCTGCTACTAATCTTCCTGATGAAGAAATCGATACTTTTGTACCATTCTGGTAATTTTAATAATATTTACTTTATTTGATATATCCCCAAAACTTCAATTATCCCCAATAAAAAAGATTGCTTTAACTGTATTTCACAATTAAAGCAATCTTTTTATTTATACTTTACTGATAGGAGCATATTTTTGCATTAAAGCTTTTATGCCTTGACCTGGAAAAGCTATTTTTAATTCTACTTCTTCACCTGTTCCTTTTACAGATACAATTGTACCAATTCCCCATTTATTATGTTTAGCCTTATCACCAACTTTCCATTTTATGGATAAATCTGGACGAATTACATTACCTGCTGGCTTAACTGTTTGCGCTTTTTGCGCAAAACCTCCACCTAAAAGTGAATTTGGTCTACCTGTAGAATTATTATTACCTAAAATACTTCCACCAAAATTATTTCTACCACTTTGACTATATCCTGAGCCATAATTATTCATACTGCCCATGCCAAAGCCAAATTTATTTTTTGCTTCACGTTCTTCTAGATATTCCGCAGGAATTTCACTGATAAATCGTGAAGGTTCATACGATAATGTTTTGCCATAAATCATACGAGCTTTTGCATTTGTAATATATAATTTTCGCTCAGCTCTAGTTATACCTACATAACAAGTACGACGTTCTTCTTCAATTTCAGTTTCATTCATCAAAGTTCTAGCATGTGGAAATAATCCTTCTTCCATGCCAGCTAAAAATACCACTGGAAATTCTAGCCCTTTAGCTGAATGCATAGTCATGAGTGTAACTCTCTCGTCTTCCATATCTGCATTATCAATATCAGAGACTAAAGACACTGTACTTAAAAAGTTTTCCAAAGTTGGTTCTTCATTTGTCTTTTCAAAATCTTTCGCTACACTCAATAATTCTTTGATATTTTCTAAACGAGTCTGATTTTCGACTGTATTTTCTTTTTCCAATTCAGCAATATATCCAGATTTATGCATCACTTGTTCAATTAAATCATGAACTGATAATACCACTGAATTATTCAACATTTCTAAGATAAATTCAGCAAAATTAGCCAAAGATTGTTTTGCTTTTGGTGTAATTGGTGCCGTTTCTGGAGCAGATATAGCATCAAATAAAGTCATATTGTACATATCAGCAAATTCAGCTAATTTATTCATAGTTACAGCACCTAATGAACGCTTAGGCACATTGATTATACGCATTAAACTTATTGTATCTTCTGGATTATAAATAACTCTCAAATAAGCTAAAATATCTTTAATTTCTTTTCTATCATAGAATTTCAATCCGCCAACCATAGTATAAGGAACGCCAGCTTTCATGAAACCTTCTTCTAATGCACGAGATTGAGCATTTGTACGATATAATACTGTCATATCTCCATAAGATACATTGAATAATGTTTTTTGTTTTACAGCTTCTTCTGTGATAAATCTAGCTTCATCACGTTCATCACTTGCCGTATAGTGAATTATTTTTTCACCTTGAGGATTATTCGTCCATAGTTTTTTAGGTTTACGGTCAAGATTATGTTCAATAACCATATTAGCAGCATTCAAAATAGTTTTTGTTGAACGATAATTTTGTTCCAATTTTATGACTGTAGCTTCTGGATAATCTTTTTCAAAATCCATGATATTTCTAATATCAGCACCACGCCAGCCATAAATAGATTGGTCTGCATCACCTACGACGCAAAGATTGCGATACATTCCAGCTAAAAGTGAAGTCAATTGATATTGTGCTCCATTTGTATCTTGATACTCATCAACTAAAATATATTGGAAACGCTGTTGATATTTCATTTTTATATCTTCATGTTCTTTTAAAACTTTAACTGCAAGCATTAATAAATCATCAAAATCTAAAGCATTATTTTCAATTAATTTTGCTTGATACATAGTGTAAATTTCTGCAATTTTTTTAGCAAAAAAATCACTTGCTGATTGTGTATACTCTTGTGGAGTTGTCATCATATTTTTAGCATTGGAAATAGCTGACTGTACTGCATATGGTGCATATTGTTTTTCATCAAGATTTAATTCTTTTAAACAATTTTTTATTAAAGTCAAAGCATCTTGTGTATCATAAATGACAAAATTTTTCTTATAAATGCCTAAAGCTTCGATTTCAAAACGCAAAAATTTAGCACAAAATGAATGAAATGTGCTGAGCCAAACATATTTTGCTTTCTCACCAATCATTCTATCCACACGTTCACGCATTTCTGTTGCAGCTTTATTAGTAAATGTTATTGCTAAGATATTATATGGAGATACTCCTTTATCTAATAAATTAGCTATTCTACAAGTCAATACTTTCGTTTTTCCCGAACCAGCGCCTGCCATAATAAGAAGAGGCCCTTCTGTATGAGCTACAGCCTGAGCTTGTGCTGGATTTAAACCATCATATATATTCAAAAGAAAATCCTCCCAAATAAAAACAAAATAAAAAATTACTCATTCTATTATCTAAAATATTAGATTAGATGTCAAAATATATATTATTAGTTATAAAAAATTAAAATCTAAACAAAAAATTAGAAATTAATCAGATTTAAATCATATTTTTCTTTTTTAATTTATATTAAAATTTACATGAAATCTTATTATTTAAGGAGATTTTTATGTATATATTTGATTTTATTTTACAACTTTCATTTTCCATCACTCTTGGTTTTATAATTGGTCTTGAACGACAATTAACAGGTCATTTAGCAGGTATTCGCACTAATATTTTAATCTGTTTTGGCAGTTGCTTATTCATACAACTACCTTCAATCATCAATTTAGTTTCAGAAACAGCTCGTATAGAAAGTTATATTATTTCTGGTGTGGGTTTTTTATGTAGTAGCGTTATTTTTAAAGAAAAAGGTAACGTAAAAGGATTAAATACAGGTGCTACTTTATGGTGCAGTGCTGCCATAGGTGTTTTTGTTGGCGCAAATGAACTTATACTCTCTACCATTGCCACCATTATTTTAGTTATTGCCAATATTATTTCTCGCTCTATAGCACCTAAAGTATATCCTTTAAATACTGTCTATACAGAAAATAGACATTCATTTTGCATAAATATCACTTGTAAGGAAAGTGAAGAATTTTCTATTCGTTCCTATCTAGTAAACGACACTAAACAAGAAAAATTCTATCTTATAAGTTTAAATAGTACAGATATATCTCATAATAATGTCCACATTAAAGCTGAATATTTATGTTTCAATAAACAACCAATTATTGCTGTAAAAAAATTAATATCTAATTGCTTAAAAAATGATAAAGTCATCGCTGCTAAATGGGAGTCTTTACAAAATTAAGTACTAATTAAATTCTATTCATAAAAAAAATGCTGAAATAAAAATATTATTTCAGCATTTTTAATATTATCATCTATAAAATTTTATCTATTAAAGTTTTTTTACAGCTTCAGAAAGTGGTGGAATAATCTGTTTTTTACGGGACATTACGCCTGGTAAATACATAACAGATTTGCTTGCATCTTGTTTGAATGCTTCACCGATTAAGTTTTTAGGTTCGCCACTGAAGAGTAAATAGCTACCTTCGTTGATGATATCAGTAACGATAACGATAGACATTGCATAACCTTCTGCAGTGCATACACGAGCCATTTCAGCTAAGATTTCATCTTGCATAGCCATTACTTGGTCTGTATCCATAACGGATAACTGGCTGATGAGCATTGGATAGTTACCAATCTGGAATTCTTTGGAGTCATTTTTAACGATTTGAGCAGGAGTCATATCGCCGATATCTGCACCAGCTTTGAGCATTGCCATACCATATTCTTTATAATCTACACCAGCGATTTTTGCTAAATATTCTACAGCATCTTTATCTGTTTGTGTGCAAGTTGGGGATTTGAATAATACTGTATCAGAAATAATAGCAGACATTAAAAGACCTGCAATTTCTTTTGGAATTTCCACGCCATATTGTTGATACATATTAGTTACGATTGTACAAGTACAACCAACTGGGCGAACATTGATAAAAATAGGATCGCTTGTTTGTAATCCGCCGAAACGATGATGGTCAACAACTTCGATAATTTTTCCAGATTCAATACCTTCAACAGCTTGAGCTAATTCATTGTGGTCTGTTAAAATAATCTGTTGTTTTTCAGGCATCATGAATTTATCTTTATTTACGATACCAACTAATTTACCATTTTCTACTACTGGATAATTGCGGTATTCATTTGCTTCTAATACACCTTTGATATCACTTAACATATCAGATGGTTTGAAAGATATTACATCTGTAGTCATAATGCTAGAAATTGGTGCACATTGGCTGATAAGACGAGCTGTGCTATAAGTGTCCAATGCTGTAGATAAAATCATTACATTTTCAGCTTTTGCTTTAGCAACTACTTCATCAGAAATAGTTGTATTTCCTGTGATGATTACACAAGCAACTTTTAAATCAATGCATTTAATAAATGCAGATTCTGGTCTATTGCCGATGATTACTACATCGCCAGCTTTGATGCTTTCTGCAACTTTTTCCATGCAAGCAGCAGCTACTTTGATTTCGCCATTGATTTTGCCTTCGTTATTGCCAGCAACTAAAACATCAGCATCAATAACATTAGCAATATCATTGATGCAAGCACCAGAAGCAGATACGCTATCTAATGTAATTTCTTGGAAATAAGCTTTTGCTAAATCGCTAACGCTAGCCATACCAATTAATTTATTTTCATCATCAACTACAGGTATAGAACGAAGATTGCATTCTTTCATAGCCATACCTAAAGTACGAAGATTATCTGTTGCTTTTACAGATTTTTGTACTTTAACAGCAATATCTTTAACTCTTGGATAAATATCACTTACAAGCTGAGGAGCTTCTACACCGAAATATTCTAAAGCATATTTAGTTTCTTTGTTTACGCTACCTGCACGAGCTGGTACAACATTTTCACAGCCCATATTGCGTTTTAAATTTGCATATGCTATTGCAGAACAGATGGAGTCTGTATCTGGATTTCTATGACCAATAGCATAAATTACTTTTTGTTCACTCATAGGTTGAAAAACCTCCATTACAAATTAATAGCTTTGTTTTCTATTATAACAATATTACATAAAATTTAAAAGCTATGATTGATAAAAGATATTATCTTTTGTATAATTCATTTATCCTACCTTTTATCTATTATTTATTTAAATAAGACAATATAATTATTTATCAAATATTTATTATAAGAAAGGATTTTTTTATGCAACCATTACCTAAAGAATATTTAAGTCGCATAATCCGTGCAGTTGTTGAATTCCAATTAATTGAAGATAATGATAAAATCCTAATCGGTCTATCTGGTGGCAAAGATAGCCTATTTATGGCATACGCTTTAACAGAATTAAAAAATACTTTAAAGAAAAATTTCACACTAGGAGCAATCACCATAAATCCTATGTTTACTAAAGATTTTTCTTGCGAAGCTATGCAAAAATTCTGCGATAAATTAAACATGCCTTACCATATTCATGAAGTAAATATCGCTGAAACTATCGCTAATCAAGATAATAAAAACGCTTGTTATTCCTGTGCTTTCTTCCGCCGTGGTGCAATCAATGGCTATGCCAAAGAACATGGCTACAATAAAATAGCCTATGCCCATAATCATGATGACGCAGTAGAAACTTTCTTCATGAATTTATTTTATTCTGGTCAATTAAAGACTTTCATGCCATCTACTTATTTAAGTCGTTCTGATGTAACTGTAATCAGACCATTGCTTTATTTCCGTGAAGAAGAAATAAGAAATGCCATCTCACTTCATGGTCAAGAACCTTGTGCTCCACCATGTCCATTCAATGGCAATACAATGCGTCAAAAAGCTAAAAATTTAATTGAAGAATTATCTAAAGAAAATCCTCTTTTATATGAACATTTAAGTGCTGCTATGCGTACAACAGCTATTGGTGATTTATGGCCACCTATCAAAAATCGCAAAGAAATGAAACCTTATTATTATCAATTCTTTAAAAATCAACAAAAATAAAAAAATCTCTATGTTTAAAAATGGAAAATTATCAACCAAATTTAAGCATAGAGATTTTTCTTTCCGGAGGCACTTTTTTATTTAAAGAACGCTTATAAAAATTATGTTTAAAGATTTCTTTCATTTTATTTTGCATAAATTTTATCATAATCATTAAATTTTTAGCCATCAAATCCATTGCAGATAGTTTGCTTCCTTTAAACATAATATAATCCCTCACAATCATTATAAGTTTAAAAACTTAAATACCATAAAATACTTATAAATTATTTTAACTAACTACATTATAAATAATCTTTGTGAAATCTAAATTTTAAAATTATAAAATTTAATTAAAAAACTCATCAAAAAAGGCTGTAATAATCTATCACGTTCAATTATTACAGCCTTTATAAATTCATCTATTATTTTAAAATATCCAATAAACCACTGATATCTCTAATAATATATTTCGCACCAGCATCTTGATATGCAGATACTACTTTTAAATCCATTGCATTTTTCTTATCTTCAGATAGTGCTTCATATTCTTCTTGACTTAAGCCCATCAAAGAACTGCCTTCGATGATACCTACAGTATCAATACCAGCATTAACGCCTTCTTTAATATCTGCAATAGTATCGCCAACTTTTAATACTTTATCCACAGAAATTAATTCTAAAGCTTCCATATTGCGGAAAATCATATAAGGATATGGACGGCCTTTACTATTTACCATATCAGGGCTAATCCAAAAATCAGGAGTATATCCTTGCTGTTTTGCTCTATCTGTTACGATTTTCATCATATCACTTGTATAGCCTGTAGTAGAACCAATTTTTAAGCCTTTATTTCTAATTTCAATAATTGTTTCTAATACATGTGGTTTTATATCTGTATATTTATCTAAAACTTCAAAGATTTTACGTTCACTGATTTCATAGATTTTTTGTACGTCATCTTCTGTCCAATCTCGATTATATTTTTCTTTCCATAAATTATTGATGCGTTCCATTTGAAGCATTGTTCTTACATGGTCAATTTTTAACATTCCCATTGGTTTTCTAATTTCTTCCATTGTAGGTTCAATGCCAAAAGATTTAAAAGCTTCATCAAAAGCTCTTACTGGTGCCATACAACCATAATCTACTGTAGTGCCTGCCCAATCAAAAATAATACCTTCGTATTTCATTAATAAATTCTCCTTACTTAATTAAATCTCCACTAAAATTAAAGTCTCAACTACAATTATTTTTTACTATTAAGAAAATCTGTCATAATGCTAGATAATTTATACATATCTTCTGGATAAATTTCCCCAATAGTACCAATGCGGAAAGTCTGTGCATCTGTTACTTTACCTGGATAAATAGCATATCCTCTGTCTTTAATATATTGATACATTTCAGCAAAATCAAAATTACTATTTTCTGGATAATAGAATGTAGTGATGATTGGACCTTGATGAGTGCTTTCAATATATGGTTTTATACCAAGTTTTGCCATTTCTTCGATAAGAATGCGATTATTTTCACTATAACGTTTATTTCTAGCTACAATACCGCCTTCTGCTTTTAATTCTTTAATAGCTTGAGCAAATGCTAATACTACATGTGTAGGTGAAGTAAATCTCCATTTACCATCTTTGCTCATAGTTTCCCATTGTTCATATAAATCTAAAGAAAGACTTCTTGCTTTACCTTTAGATTGCATTAATTTTTCACGATTACAAATGATAAAGGAAAAACCTGGCACACCTTGAATACATTTATTTGCACTACTGATGATAAAATCAATGCCTAATTTTTCAACTTCAATATCCACACCGCCAAAGCTAGACATAGCATCAACTATTAAAGTTTTTCCATATGCTTTAACTACTTTTGCCACAGCTTCAATATCATTTAAAATACCAGAAGTTGTTTCACTATGAACTATAGAAACATGTGTAATTTGTGGATTTTCCTGCAATAATTCTTCTACAACTTTTGCATCTGGAATTTTATCAAAATCTTGTAAATACATTTTATAAGTTATTTTGGCATGTTGAGCAATTTCTGCCATACGTTTACCATAAGCGCCATTTGCACAGATTAATAAACAATCATCTTCGCCAACAACAGAAGTAAGTACAGATTCTACACCAAAAGTTCCACTGCCCTGCATGAGAATTGCTGTATATTTTTCTTTATCTACATCTGCTAATTCTAATAAATCATCAATGATGGATAATGTAATTTTTTTGTAATCATCGTCCCATGTGCAATGGTCAAACATCATTTCTTTTTTCACTGTTTCAGTAGTAGTGAGTGGCCCTGGAGTTAATAATTTATAATTTTTCATTTTTATACACCTTTCTTTATAATCATGTTAACTAAAAATATCAAACTGTCCTCTACATTAAGAAATTTCCTAATACTAAAGATTTTCTCTTTGTATTAAGAAATTTCTTATTTTGCATATTAATTGTATTTAACTACATATACCCTAAAATAAATCATTAAAATTAAAGTTGTTTAGCTGCTTCAGATAAATCTTGATGTTTTTTCAATAAATCAACAGATAATTTTTCAGCAAAAGTTTTTGGATATGCTGATTTATTTACAGAATCAGAAGCTTCACCTTCATAAATTGGATTTGGATAAGATTTTAATAAATCTACTCTAGCATTGTGAATAATACATTCTGCCATTTGCATTGCAAGTGGATTTGTTTTATCGCCCTTATCTACAACTGCAATAGATTCAGTCAAAGAGAAATTACCTTCTGTTGGATCTACAAAATCAATAGGTAAACCTTTTAATTTATCAGCAACAGCCTGCTGTCTTAAACCAAAACCGATAGCCACTTCACCAGCACGAACTTTTTTAAGTGGTGCAGAACCAGAATTTTCAATATGTGGACCTGCATTTTTATAAATGCCACCTAAAATATTTTTAGCTTCTTCATCACCGTAAGCAGAAACTAAACCTTGAATTAATAACCAAGCTGTAGATGATGCTTTTACATCTGTTACAGAAATTTGGTCTTTATAAATAGGATTTGCTAAATCTTTGATGCTTTTTGGCATAGGAAGATTTGCTTCTTTTAATTTTTCAGTATTTACAATGATAGTGCCTTCTTGAGAAGTGATTGGTGCATAGAAATTAACTTTTTCAGTTAATGGTTTATAATCAAAAGTTAAATCTGTGAACATTTTATTTTTTTCTTGCGCACTATCTAAGTAGAAAGAACTCATAGTTACTACATCAGCTTCAATATTTTTACCTTCTACCATTAATTTACCGCCAAGTTCAGAAGTACCGAAAGTCTGGAACATATATTTATCTTTAAAACCATTGTTATCTAATGCTTTTTTCATAGCATCTACTGCTTCATCATCTGCATTAGAATAAATAACTACTTTTCCATCATTTCCACTAGATGCACTATCGCTACCAGATGTACCACAACCACCAAATAGCATAGACGCACATAATGCCGTACCTGCTAATAACATTGATAAGATTTTTTTCTTTTTCATACTATAGCCTCTCCCTTTGTTATCATTTCTTTTTTCTCTTTTTTCACACTAATTTTCTTTTTAGCTAATACAGTCAATAGACCTTTTACAATTAAATTTGTAGCTAAAATCAGCATGGATAATACGAAGATTTCATTAAATTTACCAAAATACTGTAATTCTTTTATTTTGGCTGTAATAACCATAGTCTGAGCACCAGCTATGAAAATAACTGCACTAATAGTTACCATGGCATTGATAAAGTAATATCCTAATACTTCAAAAATAGTAGTTTTTATATTTGGTGTGATAATTCTATATAATGTTTTAAACCAACTATCTCCCATCAATAAAGCTGTATTTTCCCATGATTTATTCAATTTCTCTAAGGAATTTTTAAGCATTAAATATGGTGTGGAGAAGAAGTGAATTACATTACAAATGATGATTAAAGCAAAAGTATTTTGTAATGTAGTTCCTGAAAAGAACATCATATAAGCGATACCAATTACCATACCTGGAATTGTATTTGTAATCAAAGCAATCGCTTCAATGGCAAATTTCTTTTCATTGATAAAATCACTTCTAGCAGTGATTAAAGCTGCACCATAAGATACAACAAGTCCCACTACAGCAGATAAAGTAGCCACTAATAAGGAATTTGTATATACATCAATAATGCTAGAATCATTTAAAATTTCTACGAGATGCGCTGTTGTAAATTGCATACGATATGGCCATTCATCAATAAATGGTATCATGAAGATTACAACGAACATGGATAAAATTATCACTAAAATAACAGTAGATAATCCGCCCCAAACAAAATCACGTACTTTGTTTACTTTCAATTCCACTTGAGAAATTTTGTTATAACGCACATTATAACGTTGTAGATAACACAATAAAGCAATACTAATAATTGATGGTAATAACATCACAATGGCTACTACAGCACCACGATTAAAATCAGGAATACTTCCCATCATTTCTTCATATAAAACTGTAGCAATTACCTGATATTTACCACCGACTGAAGCTGGAATACCATAATCTGTGAAGCATAAGAAAAAGCATTGTATAAATGAAGCTGCAAGTGTTCCTAATAATGGTCTAATAAGTGTCTGTCTAAAAGTTTTAAATAAACTATCGCCCATGATTTTTGATACAATCATGAATTTCTTATCAATATATTTCATAGCATTATAAATGAGTAAAAATGCTATTGGCATGGTGTAGATTATATAACCTATCAACAAACCATTAAAACCATAAATATCAATTTGTATATTGAATACTTTTGTTAAAAAACCTTGTTTTCCTAAAGAATAAATTATTGCAAATCCATATGTAATTGTTGGCAAAAACATAGGTGCTATAGCCAATATTTGAATTAAACGCTTAGCTGTTTTATTTATATTTGTATAATGGATAGTATAGGCTAAAATAAATGCTAATAACGTACTTAAAATCGCACTAGTTGAAGCAATTGCTATACTATTGCCAAAAGCCGTAGCGAATTTATCTTCATCTAACATTGTGGCAAAGTGTTTTAAGCCTACACCATCACCTACTGCTATAGATTGATATAAAATTTCTATAAACGGTAGTAATAAAAATCCTGCAAAAATTATAATTACAGCTATAAAAATCATCTGTAATTCTTTTTGTTTAGTTTTTAAAATATTCATCATTAACCCACCTGAAGAATCTCTTTTCTATCTCTATTGTTACCATCCCAAAATAATTCTAAGATATTATTTCGTTTGATTTCTAACTGACGTAAGATAAATTCACTGACAAAATCATTTGCAGGTTTTTTGATAATTTCCTCTGGTGTACCAAATTGAGAAATCTGACCTTCATTTACAATCAAAACTTTATCAGATAAAGTCAATGCTTCTTCTGGGTCATGTGTAACTATGATTGTAGTCAATTTAAAATCACGAGCTATTTCTTTGATTTTCTGTTTGATAGATTCTTTGATAACACCATCTAAAGCAGATAAAGGCTCATCTAATAATAAAATTTTAGGTTTCATCACCAAAGTTCTAGCAAGTGCAGTTCTTTGTTTCTGTCCACCAGATAATTCTTCGATTTTCTTTGTTAAATGTTTGCCTAAACCTAATAAATTGATTAAGTCTTGAACTTCTTTTGTTGTAGAAATATTTGGCTTATTTTTTAATCCGTAAACAATATTTTCATATACATTTAAATTAGGGAATAATGCATAATCCTGAAATACGATATTAAAACCGCGTTTTTCCATTGGCATCTGTGTTATATCTTCACCATCAAAAATAATTCTGCCTTCACTCACTTGAGTAAGCCCTAAAATTAAATTTAATAAAGTAGTTTTACCACAACCAGATGGCCCTAAAATAGAAACGATTTCTCCTTTTTCTATTTTTAAGTTAATATTTTTAAGAACTTCTATTCCTTCATATGATTTCCTAATCTTTTTTAACTCTAACATTTTTTACCCTCATTCAATTAATTTTTAATCTTAATAACATACTTAATTCAACATCATCTATTTAACCAAAATTTAACTTTTACCTCTATCATTATCTTGTAATAATTTTATGAAAATCTTGTAAATTTATATAAACTTTGTAAAAACAAGCAATATATATGCAAAAATAATGTAAAAACAGTAAAAAATCATACTATAAACAGCAAAAAAAATCCCCAATACAGCAAAATGCCGTATTAGGGATTTTTCTATTATTTATCTTTTATTTTTTATTTCTGTATCATAATCCATACCATCAAAGATACGAGGTCTTTGTTCATTGAATTTATCATTTACAATGCTTCTTGTAGGGTCAAATTCAGCTGTTTTTATATCTGCTAAATCCATAACAGTATGAATCATATCATCTGTCATATAAGGTCTATCAGCAGCTCTTTTGATTTGCTCCCATTTTTCAGGATATTTTGCTCTGAATTTTTCTGATGCCCACATAATAACTGGTATTTCAATCATATGATGTGTAGGATTTTCTTCAATATGACCTGACATATCTTCGCCTTCATCATACACAGCTTCACCATGGTCAGGAACATAAATAACTAAAGTTTCACTATCACGGAATTTATCAATAATACTGCTTACTATATAATCATTATAATAAAGCGCATTATCATATTGAGCTACGATTTCTTTTTTACCATCTGTAATTGGTAAATTGATATCATCTTTACTAAATTTACTAAAACTATAAGGGAAACGATTATAATATAATCCATGTCCGCCCATCAAATGAACTACATAGAAATTTTTATCTTCACTTCTATTTGCTATAGCATCATCAATAAGAGGGAATAATTCACCATCAACAATACCATAATCTTCTCTTGAATCGCGAATACGAGTAAATGCACTTACATCACTATGAGCTGCATAAATCTGAGCTACATTGCCCCAAACACCTGAAGTTTCTTGATTAGATAACCAATATGTTTTATATCCTGCAGCATTCATTACATCAATTAAATTATTGTAATGATACCATTCTTGGTCTGATTCACGATTACAAAATGTAAATAACTTACTCAATACTGCAATTGTAGTAGAATGAGGACTTACTACATCTCGAAAAACACTGATTTCACCTTTTTCATTTAAAGCATCAAGATTTGGTGTATTCGGTAAATAATATCCATAAAGATGCATATGGTTTCTATTTGTAGACTCACCTAAAATAAATACAATATTTTTTATTTCACTCTTATTTTCTGTGAGTTCTACCTTGCTATTTACTTGAGAAGAAAGCTCTCTATACGCTTGCATATTTCTTACAGCGACAGAAGTAGAAGCATATACCCTTTGTACTGGTAAGACTTCATCGTCCCAAATAAAATCTGTATATACAGTAAACATTCTTATAGTATAAAACACACTTAAAACCATCAAAGTACATACTATACCTGATTTTGTCTTTTGTTTTAAAGTAATTTTTTTCAGTGGATTATATTTATATAAACCTACAATTAAAGCAATTAAAACAATGACAGAAGCCACTCCTGAAAAACCTATATACATAGAGAAAAATTCTGTAGCTTCTCGCATATTTGTTTCAAGTGCAGAATTTATAATACCTGTGCCAATCAAAGCCTTATAGCAATACATTGTAAAAAATTCACCGATAAATATAAGCCCTATTGGTATGACCAATACCGTTTTTACAATTTTTTGCAAAAATCGTTTTGGCAATAAATCAATAAGACAAGTTATTATCAATGAACCTAACCATACAGAAAAAATATATCCAATCGCCACGTCAATTTTATCTTCATCAAAAAGTGACCACGCTGTAGTTAAACTATTAATTATAAATAAAATCATGATAAACATAAAATGTTCATCAAAAATTCTTTGTAAATAACCTGTAAGTTTTCCTATAAAACCTTTATTTAACAACACAAAACGCCCTTTCTTAAGTCTATTTATTTTATATGTAAAATTTTTGTAAATAACTAAAATAAATATATACTATAAAAATTATTTTGGCAATAAAAAAGAATATTTTTATGACAAAAACCTCAAGAATTATTATATAACTCTTGAGGTTTTACTTATTTTTATATTATGCAATTAAAAATTATTTGCCTACACCAGCACCATAGACAACAAATTGATTTTCTCCATCAAAACCGAGATTTTGATTTAAAACTTCATCATCAAAAGCACCTAATGCACATACTTTTATATGCATTGTCTGTGCTGCTAAATATAAGTTTTGGCAAACATGTCCAGCATCTAAATAAATATAGCGATATGCTCTTTCACCAAACATGCAATCCATTCTTTCATAAACAGCTGTCCATAAAAATACTACAGCTGCATTATTTGCTACACCTACTGTAGAAAATTGGCTACAGATTTTTTCTTCAATATCTTCTGCGTCAGATACTAATAATAATTTATGCTCTAATGGTAAAAAGCGATATAAACCTGGTTTTATACCTTCAACACGGCGAATATATAAAAATGTTTCCAATGCATTTCTACCGCCAGCAGAAGGTACATTTCTAATAGTCTTTGTCTGCATTACCATTTTTACGCCTTGAGTACACCATAAAAGATATGATAATTCTTTATTAGATAATTCTTTTGTATCATCATATTGACGAAGTGTAGAACGAACTTCTATCATTTCCAAAAAGTTCACCTGACTATCAGGTAAAATATCTGGATCTACAAGGTCAACTAATACTGCATTTTTTGCATATGGTAATTCAAAAGGTGGCAAATTATCTATTTTTTTTGCAGTACCACGCTTCCATGCAGAATCTTTCATATAGTCAAGTCTAGCTTGTCCCATCATCAATTCTCCTCTTTAAGATTTATTTTTTTTGATTTCTTTCTTGCCAAATCTATGATATTCTCCACCATTTCTTCTGCTCATCAATTCAGCTAATAAATCATCTGGAGTAATATTATGATATGCCAATAAAACAAGACAATGATACCATAAATCGCTCATTTCATAAAGAATTTCTTCTTTATCCATATTTTTAGAAGCAATTATTGTTTCAGTACATTCTTCGCCCACTTTTTTCAAGATTTTATCTTGACCTTTTTCAAATAAATAATTAGTATATGAACCTTCTACTGGATTTACTTGACGGTCTTTAATTGTTGCATATAAATCATTTAAAACTTTAGCAATAGAAGTATTATCCTGTGGTTGAGCCATAGGTACTAAATCTTTACTATCTGGGAATAATCTGCGATCAGTAAAGCAAGTATATGTGCCAGTATGACAAGCCATACCTGTTTGATGAACTTTTACCAACAAAGTATCACCATCACAATCATAATAAATTTCACTGACAGATTGTTTATTGCCAGAAGTTGCCCCTTTATTCCAAAGTTCTTGACGAGAACGACTATAAAACCATGTATATCCTGTTTCTATAGTTTTTTGTAGTGATTCTTTATTCATATATGCAAGCATTAAAACTTTGCCATTAGCTTCTTGCACTACAGCTGGCACCAAGCCTTTTTCATCAAATTTTACTTTGTCGATATCTATCATTACAATCTAACCTCCACACCACGAGATTTTAAGTATTCTTTTACTTGGCGAATACTAAATTCTCCATAATGGAAAACTGAAGCAGCAAGTACTGCATCAGCTTTTCCTTCTGTTAATACTTCGTAAAAATGTTCTAATTTTCCTGCTCCACCTGAAGCAATTACTGGTACATTTACAGCTTCTGAAACTGCACGTGTTAGTGGTATATCATAACCATTTTTTGTACCATCAGCGTCCATACTTGTGAGCAAGATTTCACCCGCTCCCAAAGAAACTGCTTTTTTCACCCATTCTAAACAATCTATTCCCGTTGGTGTTCTACCACCATTTATATAAACTTCCCAAGAATTTTCGCCATTTCGTTTAGCATCTACAGCAAGCACGATACATTGATTGCCAAATTTTTCTGCTCCTTCTTTGATTATAGAAGGGTCTTTTATCGCTGCTGTATTCATAGATACTTTATCTGCACCAGCCTTGAGCATTTTGCGCATATCTTCTACAGTTCTAATTCCTCCACCAATGGTAAATGGAATGAAAACTTGACTTGCACAATCATTTGCTACTTTTACAATAGTATCACGTTGTTCATTAGAAGCTGTTATATCTAAAAAAACAAGCTCATCTGCCATTTCTTTATCATATACAGACGCAAGTTCTATAGGGTCGCCTGCATCACGCAAAGAAACGAAATTTGTTCCTTTGACAACTCGTCCTGCTTTTACATCAAGACAAGGGATTATTCTTTTTGTGTACATTATTTATCCCTCCTTAGCTATTTTTATAGCCTCTTGTAAAGATAAATTATCTGTATAAATAGCTCTACCTACGATTACGCCTTCAATGCCATCTTGTTCATAGCCTTTTAAAATTTTAATATCTTCAATAGAAGATACTCCGCCAGAAGCTACTACTTTTACCCCGCTATAACTTGCAAGTTCTGCTGTTGCTTTTGCATTTACACCAGATAAAGTGCCATCACGAGAAATATCTGTATAAATAATATGTTTTACACCAGCTTCAGCCATTTTTTTAGCCAATTCTTTCGCTTCCACATTGCCAGATACGCCCCAGCCATCAACAGCTACAATGCCATCTTTAGCATCAATACCTACAACAATGCGTTCACTGCCATATTTTTTGCAAGCATCTTTTACTAATTGCGGATCTTTTACAGCTACAGAACCCAAAATAACACGACTAACACCCATATCTAAAACTTGCTTTATATTTTCCATAGTGCGAATACCGCCACCAAGTTCTACAGGGATATTCACTGTTTTTAGTATCATTTCTACAACATCTAAATTCTGTGATTTTCCTTTTAAAGCTCCATCTAAATCAACTAAATGAAGGTATTGACCGCCTTCATCTTCCCATTTTTTTGCCATGATTTCTGGACGTTCAGAAAATACAGTTTCCTGATTAAAATCACCTTTTACAAGGCGTACACATTTACCATTTCTAATATCTATCGCTGGAAAAATAATCAATCTTCATTCACCCTTCTACAAAATTTTTAATAATTTTTAAACCAATATCACCTGATTTTTCAGGGTGAAATTGTGTCGCTACTACATTATCTTTTCCCACAGCAGCTACCAATTCTTCGCCATAACTAGATTTAGCTAAAATTATGGATTTATCTTCTGGACAAGCCTGATAGCTATGTACAAAATAAACATATGGTTCTTCTTTCAATCCTGCAAATAAATTAATATTTACATTCTGATTATTTTTTTCATCTATAACTAAAGAATTCCAACCCATATGCGGAATTTTTAGCCCAGGAGCATTTATTTTTTTTACCATGCCTTTAAAAATTCCTAAGCCTTTTACTTCTGGTGACTCCTCACTGCCTTCAAACATGATTTGTTCACCCACACAAATTCCCATTACAGGTTTTCCTTGTTCAATAGCTTCTAAAACAGAATTTTTTAAGCCTGATTGCTCAAAATTTTTCATGCAATCACCAAAAGCACCTACACCAGGAAGTACAATTTTATCGGCTTTTTCTATTACTTTTGCATCACTTGTAAGCACTACATCTGGAGAAAATTTCAAAAATGCTTTCTCTACACTAAATAAATTGCCTACACCATAATCTACAATTGCAATCATTAGAATAACTCCTTTAACTAAAAATTTTTATCTTATTCTAATACTCCTTTTGTTGAAGGAATTTTATCTAATGCTCTCTGGTCAAATTCTACAGCTTGTCTTAAAGCATGACCTAAAGCTTTAAATACACCTTCTACTTTATGATGAGAATTTTTTCCATACATCACTTTTATATGCAATGTAATTCCAGCATTAAAGGCAAAAGCTCGCATAAATTCTTCGACAAGTTCTGTATCAAAATCGCCAATCATAGGAGCTAACTCACCCATATCACATACTAAATAAGGTCTACCACTTATATCTAAAGACACCAAAGCTAACGCTTCATCCATAGGAACATAAAAAGTTCCATAGCGATTTATACCACGTTTATCACCAATTGCTTCTTTAAAAGCTTGCCCTAAGGCAATACCACAATCTTCTACACTATGATGACCATCAACTTCTATATCTCCATCACAGAAAATATCCATATCTATCAAGCTATGCGCTGATAATAAAGTCAACATATGGTCAAAAAAGCCTATTTTAGTCTTAATATTTGATTTTCCTGTGCCATCAAGATTTAATTTTATATCAATAGATGTTTCTGCTGTAGTGCGTTTTATAGCACCACAGCGTTTTTTATTTAAATCCATACCATTCAATCCTTTTAATTTTGACTTTCTACAAAATCTTTTATAGCTTTATACACAGCATCATTTTCTGGTCTAGTTCCCATAGAAATGCGCAAGCAATTTTCAAGTCTTGGAGCATTGCCAAAAGAACGCACACCAATACCGATATTTTCAAGATATTCATTTAAAGCTACAGCTTTATCATATTTTATCAAGATGAAATTAGTTGCAGATGGATAAACTATTATTCCATCGATTTGACTCAACTGTTCGCTTATGCGTTTTCTTTCTGCCACTGTCATTTGAATGCGTGGAATATATTCGTCTCTCATTTGATACACTATATCAGCAGTGATAGCAGATAATACATTTACATGATATGGCATACAAGCTTTGCCTACCATTTCAATAATTTTTTTATCAGCAATCAAATAACCTACTCTTGCACTAGCTAATCCATAAGCTTTAGAGAAAGTTCTTGCTATCATCAAATGTGGATAATCTTTTAAAAATCTCATTGCAGACTCGCCATCAAATTCTACATATGCTTCATCAATGACTAAAGCACAATCAATATTTTTAGCTACATATTCAATATCTGCCATAGGAATTTTTGTACCAGTAGGATTATTTGGGGAACAAATAACAGCAAGAGAAGCTTTATTTTCTTTTACAGCATTGACAAAATCACTTGCATTGAACGTATAATCATCATTTAAATCCACAGGTACACCAATGGAGGCGCTAAATTTAGCATAGATTTTATACATGGAAAAAGATGGTTGTGGATATACTATTTTTCTACCTCTACCGCCAAAAGCGAAGAATAATTTTTCCAAAATTTCACTTGAACCATTAGCGATTAAAATATTTTCTTTATCTAATCTAAAATTATCAGCAATTTGTTCCGCTAATAATTCAACTTGTTCATTAGGATAACGGTTAAAAGCTACAGAAGCTAATCGCGCCATCAATCTATCTTCAATTATTGGTGGCAAATTCATATTAGACTCATTTGCATTTACCTTTATATCCCAATCACGCTCCACTACATCGTAGCTAGGCATATCTTTTAAACCAGTTCTATATTTTAATTTAATCAATTTTTTCACCTCTTAATTTTATTGCATTTGCATGAGCTTGTAATCCTTCTGCTTCAGCTAAACGAACGATATCAGAACTTACCTCTTGCAAAGCTTTTTGTGTATATGAAATTATGCTTGTACGTTTCATAAATGTTTCTGTATTCAATACAGAATAATAACGTGCTGTGCCACCTGTAGGAAGTACATGGTTTGGCCCTGCAAAATAATCTCCAAGTGGTTCAGGAGAATAAGCACCTAAAAATACTGCACCTGCATGACGTACATAAGGAAGTAAACTAAATGGATTTTCAGTCAAAATCTCCATATGTTCTGGTGCAGAGTAGTTCGCAAGTTCCATTGCCTGCATGAGATTTTCAGTCAAAATAATGCGACCATTTCTTTCTAAAGATGCTTTGGCAATTTCTTTTCTAGGCAATTTAGCTAATTGTTTTTCTACTTCTGCCAAAACTTTATCTGCTAAGGCTTCATCATCAGTGAGTACAATACTAGAAGCGAGCATATCATGTTCTGCCTGACTTAACATATCCGCTGCTGTATATACTGGGTCTGCTGTTTTATCTGCTACAATCAAGATTTCACTTGGACCTGCTAGCATATCAATATCACAATGTCCATATACTGCTTTTTTGGCAAGAGTTACGAAAATATTACCAGGACCTGTGATTTTATCAACTTTCGGAATAGTTTCTGTTCCAAAAGCCATAGCAGCTATAGCTTGAGCTCCACCTACTTTATAAATAGCATCAACACCTGCTTCTTTAGCAGCTATCAATACATATGGATTTAATTTTCCATCACGAGATGGTGGTGCCATCATGATGATTTCTTTAACACCTGCCACTTTTGCTGGCATTACATTCATCACTACAGAAGAAGGATAAGCTGCTGTTCCACCTGGAACATAAACGCCTACTCTATCTAATGGTATTACAGATTGCCCTAATATAGAGCCATGATTTCTATATGTAATCCATGAATTTGGTTTTTGTTCTTGGTGATATCTACGCACATTTTCGATAGCTTTACGCAAAGAATTTACGATATCTTCATCAGCTACTTCATATGCTTGAGCATATTCTTCTTGTGTTACTAAAAATTGACTAGGAGTGAAATCTGCTCCATCTAATAATTTTGTATATTTAATCACAGCTTCATCACCATTATGGCGAACTTCATTTACAATGCGTTCTACAATCTGATTAGCTGTTAAATCTTCACCGTATAATTCTTTATTTTTTTCACGAATGCGAGGATTTAATTCCACTTTATCGAAAGCGGCTTTATCTAATTTTTTTTGTATTGCTTCTAAGCCTAATTCTTTTACTTTTAAAACTTCCATTTATTCATTAGCCCCTTCCAATTCCATTTCCAAAGCTTTTACTAATTTACTGATGCGGTCAAATTTTAATTTAAAACTTGCACGATTAGCAATCAATCTAGCACTAGCTTCAGCAATAAATGCTATTTCTTCTAAATTATTTTCACGAAGTGTAGTTCCTGTTTCCACTATATCGACGATACTTTCAGATAGACCTACGATTGGCCCTAATTCGATAGAACCATTCATTTTTATATATTCCATCTGCATACCTTTACTTGTGAAAAATTGTTTTGCCACATTAGGGAATTTAGTTGCTACACGTGTATGTGTATAATCTGTTAATTTTGCTCTTTTTTTATCTTTTGGCACAGCCATCATCAAATGACATCTGCCAAAACCTAAATCCAATAATTCATAAACATCTTTTTGAGCTTCCATCAACACATCTTTACCAATAACACCTATATCTGCTGCTCCATGTTCTACATATGTAGGCACATCAGCCGTTTTAGCTATGATAAATTTCAATTTTAATTCTTCATTAGTTATGACTAATTTTCTTGATTTTTCTTCTAAATTGTCAGCTACAAAACCAACTTTAGCAAATAAATCTTTAGCTAAATAAAATAATTTGCCTTTTGGTAATGCTATCGTTAAATATTGCATATCGTCTTTTATCATAAAATCTAACCTCTTTTTATCAATTTAAACTATCCGCTAAACAAAGTATCTGTAGTTCACTACAAGCTTTACAATCAACTTTATCATGATGATATCTTATTATTTCAGCAATATTATTAAGACCTAATCCACTTAATTTTTCAGCGCCCAGTTGTGCATGATTGTAATAAATATACAAAGCATATCTTCTTTTTTGCCAAAAACTTTTTTCTTTATTTAATTTTAGCTTTTCAGCCCTATTAGCCCATTGTTTACTTTTTTGTGGTAAAAATTTTCCTAAAAGCACACTTGTTACTTTATCCATCAAACAAATATCTTTAGCTGTTCTACCTACATCATGAAGTAAACAAGCTCTTATCAATAAATTGCAATCTATATTTTCATATTGATTTTGCTCTATAATTTTTTGTGCTGTATATGCCACATTCAATACATGACGTTGGTCATAGACTCGCATGACAAAAAATAATTTTTGTTCTTCAGCATTTAAATATTTATCAATAAATACTTTGTCTTCTACTGTCAGTTTAGCTTTAATAGCTCGCCAAAATTGTCTTATACGCTTAATCATTATTCTAAATAAATTAATTCCTTAAATAATTTATTTTTGATATAAAGCTGTGCCTGCGCCTTAGTTTGATTTGTTAAAGCTAATTCCACAACTTTTCCTTCAGCACGCAATTCATTTACTAAAGCAATAGCATCATTTAATTTATCACTTGTATAGGCAACATATATATCCTTTTGATTTTCATCACTCGTAAATTCATCAATATTATTTTGTTTATCTAAAGCTAACATCAATCTTTCTATACCCATGGCAAAACCTGTAGCAGGGCAATCTGTGCCAAAATCAGATAACATTTTGTCATATCTACCACCACCGCAAATTGGATAACCTATCATTGGTGCATATACTTCAAAAATCATACCTGTATAATAATCAAAATCACGAATAACACCTAAATCGAATTTTACAAAATCTGCTAAATTATATGCTTTCAATAAAGTGTAAATATCATGTAGATTATCTAAAGCTTTTCTACTTTGTTCATTCAATGCCAAATTATTTGCAATCTCTAAAACTTCTTCTTTTCCCTGTAACATTGGAATAGATTTTAATGCTTCTTTTGCTTGTTTAGGCAATTTTGTATCTTCTACAGCATTAGTTAAATCCACTAAGTTTCTCTGTTCTAAAGCTTGTCTAATTTGTAATTGTTTTTCTTGAGATAATCCCATCTGTTGCATGATACCATTGATAAAATCAACTTGACCTATACATACCTCAAAATTTTTCAAGCCAACTTTTTGTAAACTATCCACAGCTAAAGCAATTACCTCAGCATCACCTAAGGCTTCAGCTACCCCCATCAATTCTACGCCAGCTTGATAAAATTCACATTGACGACCTTCTTGTGTCTGTTCATAACGATATACATTACTGATATAAGAAAGCTTATATGGAAGAATATCATCACTCATTCTACTAGCTGCTACACGCGCAATTGGTGTTGTCATTTCATGACGAAGAGCTACTGTTTTATTATTTTTATCAAAAAATTTAAATAGATGAGTTTCTATGCCACTACGATTATTAATCGTTAAAGTATCTACATATTCAATTGTTGGTGTAACAATTTCATCATAACCCCAAAGACTAAAATTTTTTGCCAATTTAGATTCAATCTCACGTTTTACTTTTGCATCTTTTGGCAAAAAATCTCTTGTTCCATACGGTATTTCTAATAATAGACCTTTGTTCATAAAAAATATTCCTCCATTCATTGCCTTTGTTATTTTAAACGGTTCAATACCGTATCATAACCATCTGCTCCATAATTTAAGCAGCGCTTTACTCGACTGATTGTCGCTGTACTCGCTCCTGTGCGTTCTACGACTTCTTCATAAGTATGACCAGCACGAAGCATTCTAGCTACTTCTAATCTTTGAGCCAAAGCTTTCAATTCACTTACTGTACAAATATCTTCAAAAAACTGATAACATTCTTCTGTATCCTTGAGTGTTAACATAGCCTTACATAACTGATCCGTTAAATTATCTCTTAATTTAGGATTTACCATTTTTATACTCCTTTTACTTTTTTACTTTATCACTTTAACTTACGAAAATTTTATATATATAATAATCCATCTATATCTAACTGTCAAGTATGAGCTAAATTACTATAAATTTAAACAATTAAGAAGAAATATCAGAAAATTCATATTTAAAATATTTTTTTTATTTTTGTGTTGACAATATGGGGGTATAAATGCTATTATATGGGTGTCGGAACAAATGAGATATGCCATCACATATGTGATGATGCATGTTTAGACAGCTTAGTTTATAATAACTATAGATATTTAAACTTTAATATTTATATTTTGAAAAGAGGTCTTAACATGCAACCCGTATCTAGAAGAATTTTAGTCAAAGTCGCTCATATGTATTATGGAGCCGACATGAAACAAAGTGATATCGCTAAAAAATTAGGAATTGACCGCTCTACTGTTAGTAAATATCTAAAAAGAGCAAAAGAAACTGGTATTGTAAAAATCTTCATAGCTCAAGACAATTTTGAAACAATTGAATCTCAGTTAGAAGAAAAATTTAATTTAAAAGAAGTCTATATCGTCCCATCTAGTGAAAATAAAGATGAAGTTTATTCCAATTTAGGTAAAGCCGGACTAAATCTATTAAAACGTCTAATCAAGGACAAAATGGTAATCGGCTTTAATTGGGGTCGTTCCATGGGGGCTATTGGTTATCAAGCAGCTATTGAAAATTTCCCAGCTGTTGATGCTGATTTCGTACCTTTGGTTGGTGGTTCTGAAAGCTTAGATGTTGACCTTCATGTAAATACAATTTGTTACAAGGTTGCAAATGCATTCCAAGCTAGAAGCCATTATCTTTATGCTCCAGCTATAACGAAAAATACAGAAACAAAAAAAGCAATTATAAATGATACTAATTATTTAAGAATTCAAGACTTATGGGATAAATTAGATGTAGCCTTTTTAGGTATTGGTTCTCCTACATCTGCTTCCAACGTAATTTGGACTGATGGACTAAAATCAGAATACATCACTTCTTCCTTTGGTAATCGTATCATCGGTGAAACTTGCACTCGTTTTTATGATAAAAATGGTAACGAAGTACCAACTGAAGTTGTAGATAGGACAATCTCCATACCTTTTTCTCAATTACATAAAGTCAAATATGTAATCGGAGTTGCAGCTTCTGACGAAAAAGTTCCAGCTATCTATAGTGCATTAAAAGGAAAATTAATCAATATTTTAATCACTGATGAAAGCACTGCAAAAAAATTACTTAATTTTAACAGTTGATAAATAAAAAGGAGGAAAGCTCTCATGTTCTGGACATTTATTGTATTAGGTATAGTAATGTGGCTTCTCCAAGGTTTATTGAATATTTACCAATTAAAAAAATTTAATAAGGAATTAAAAAATCTTCGTCAATCTGGCCGAGTCGCAATCGGCAAGGCCAGAGGCAGATTTAAAGCAGGTTGTCTGTTACTCTTGTGTATAGATGATGACTGTAAAATCATCACCGGAAAAAAACTACAAGGTGTAACAAGTTTTGCCAGATTTAAAGATTTCAATGAATTAAATGGATATTACCTTCCAGAAATCACTGAAACAGACTGCCAAAACTTTGACAAACAAACAAGCTCTGCCATCTTATCTGCCGTTGAAGAATATAAACAATATACAAAACAACAAAAAGAAGCGTCCACATGCATTGAAAATGCATCACAATAATCAAAAAATTCTAAATTAAAGGAGAGAATATTTATGGACACTTTAGTACTACTAGCTCAAGGTTTTATTGGTATGTTTAACAAAGGTGGCGAAACGTTCATCGGTCTTGTTTCTGGTATCGTTCCTACCCTCATCTGCTTATTGGTAGCAATGAATGCAATCATCCTCTTTGTCGGCACTGATAAAGTTGAAAAATTCGCTCATCTCTGTGCTGGTAATGTTATTTCTCGTTACATGATTTTACCTGTTATTGGTACATTCTTCTTCTGTAATCCAATGACTTTATCTCTTGGTAAATTCATGCCAGAAAGATACAAACCATCTTATTATGCAGCAGCTTCTCGTTCTTGCCATACATTAAATGGTTTGTTCCCACACGTAAATCCTGGTGAATTGTTCGTATTCTTAGGTGTTGCTAATGGTATTACTCAACTTGGTTTATCTACAGTAGACTTAGCTCTTCGCTATTTCTTAATCGGTATTTTAATCAACTTCATCGGAGGCGTTGTCACTGACTTCACTACTGCTTATGTATCTAAACAACAGGGCGTAGTTTTAAGTGATAAAGTAAAAACTACTCATTAATTTTTATCAAGCAAATTTAATTCGTATATAAAATAAAGGAGATATTTATCATGGCTCAATATAAAGATGTTATTGTTAATGCTGGTGCTGGCGGATTTGGCGGACCTCTTGTATTAAAACCAGATGATAAAAAGAATAAAGTTGTTAATATTACAGGTGGGGTTATTTCTCCTGTATCTCAAAAAATCGCAGAATTAACAGGTTGCGAACTTGTTGATGGTTTCAAAACTAGTGTTCCTGATGATGAAATTCTCTGCGTAATCATTGACTGTGGCGGTACACTTCGTTGCGGTATTTATCCTAAAAAACGCATCTACACAATCAACTTAAATCCAACTGGTGCAAGCGGCCCTATGGCTAAATATATCACAGAAGATATTTACGTATCCGCAGTAAAAGAAAATTGTATCTCTTATGCTTCCGCTGAAGATGCTGCTAATGCACCAAAAGTTGCACAAGCTCCTGCAGAAGAACCAAAAAAATCCACTTACGATACAAGCAAAAAAATCACTGAACAAACTGATGTAGGCTTTATGGCTAAAGTTGGTAAATTCATGGGATATATCACAGCTACTTTATATCAAGCTGGTCGTGATACTATTGAAACAATCTTAAAAACTATCTTACCTTTCATGGCTTTCGTTTCCATGCTCATCGGGGTAATCTTAGCAAGCGGTATCGGTGATATCATCGCTCATGTACTTACACCTCTTGCAGGCTCTGTAATCGGTCTTGTTATCTTAGCATTAATTTGTTCCTTCCCATTCCTTTCTCCATTCCTCGGCCCTGGCGCTGTTATCGCTCAAGTTATCGGTGTATTAATCGGTGTTGAAATCGGTAAAGGCAATATTCCTCCTAGTCTTGCACTCCCTGCATTATTCGCTATCAACGCTCAGGCTGCTTGCGACTTTATCCCTGTTGGTTTAGGTCTTGCTGAAGCTGAACCTCAAACTGTTGAAGTTGGTGTTCCTTCTGTATTATATTCTCGTTTTATCACAGGTCCAATCAATGTTGTTTTAGCATGGCTTGCTAGCTTCGGTTTATACGAAAGCTAATTTATCAATAATCAATACAAGGAGATTATCTTATTATGAAAAAAATATATTCTACTATTGTTAAAGATTTAGGTCCTATGGCAGAAGATTTTATCGGTGAAAAAATGATTATTCTCTTCAACGAAAATGCTCCTGCTGAACTTGCTGAATTCTGCGTACTTCATACTGGTAATGAATTAACTGATACTGTAGAAGTTGGCGATATTTTAAAAATTAACGATACTGAATACAAAATTGTAGAAGTAGGCTGTGAAGTTCAAAAAAATCTTAAAGATTTAGGTCATATCGCTCTTCGTTTCAATAATAATGAAGAAGACGAATCCTTAGAAGGTAGTCTCTATCTTGAAGATAAAGCAGTTAGCCTTCCTTCAGTTGGCTCTGAAATAGCTATCTTCAAAGCATAATAAATAATAATAACAAAATTATATAAATTGGAGTGATTTTATATGTCATGGTTAGCCCTTGAAGGTAAAACAGCTGTTGTTACTGGTGGTGCTTCTGGCATTGGTAAAGCTGTAGTTCAAGCATTCTTAGATAATGGTGCAAATGTTGTTGTTTGTGATATGAATCCACAAACTCCTGAATATGATTTACATGAAGGCAGTGGAGAATTCCTCTATGTTCCTACTGATGTTACTAAAGCTGATAGCGTAAAAGCTATGGTAGAAGCTGGTAAAGCAAAATTCGGTAAATTAGATATCCTCGTAAACAACGCTGGTATCAATATTCCTCGTCTTTTAGTAGATAAAGATGATCCGTATGGTAAATATGAATTAGATGAAAATGTTTTTGATAAAGTTTCTGCTGTAAATATCAAAGGTGTTTATCTTTGCGCACAAGCTTTAGGACATGAATTCGTAAAAAATGGCGAAGGCGTTATCATCAATATGTCTTCCGAAAGTGGTCTTGAAGGTTCTGAAGGTCAGAGCATCTATGCTGCAACTAAAAATGCTGTTAACTCTTTCACTCGCTCTTGGGCTAAAGAATTAGGTAAACATCATGTTCGCGTTGTTGGCGTAGCTCCTGGTATCTTAGAAGCTACAGGTCTTAGAACATTAGCTTATGAAGAATCTTTAGCTTATACTCGTGGTATCACTGTAGAACAGTTACGTGCTGGATATACAAATACAAAAACAACTCCACTTGGACGTGATGGAAAATTAACAGAAGTTGCTGATATGGTTATGTTCTTAAGCAGTCATCGTGCTTCTTATGTTCATGGTGTAACATTCAACGTTGCTGGTGGTAAAACTAGAGGTTAATAATTATATTATTAAAACTATATAGATAGGACAGATACTTATGCTTAATATAAATAAAAAAGCCACCATGAAATTGCCGTTTCATAGTGACTTAAAGCCTAATCATTGCACAGACCTAGGCTAAGTAAAGCATATGATAAAGATTTTATCCTGTCAAGTAAAACTAATTTATCCCCATCTTAAAAACAGTCAATATTAATTGGCTGTTTTTTTTACTCCTTTTGTAAACCATTCTAAAAAATAAGTTGACAATAATTTAAATATATGTTAATTTATATTTGTTCGTTTATATATTATTTATTGGAAGAAATTGTCACTCCATACTACTATTAAAAATTTACCTTATTGAAATATTCGAACCACAGTGACAATTTCTTTCAATAAGTTTATTCTCCTTTAAAGTTTCTACATATTTAATATTAAATATAAAAACAATACCAAACACTTCTCGTATTAACAGGCTTTTATAGTAACTGAAAATTACGAGAAGATTTTCTTTTATATACCAGAAATAAACTATAAACTCTTTTGAATTGGTGATTTTATGATATTAACAAAGAAAAAAGAAATTTTATCTACGAAAAGTATGATTTTATCATCTTTATTCGTAGCTTTAATCGCGATCGGTGCTTTTATTAAAGTACCAGTTCCTGTTTGTCCCTTTACTTTGCAATTATTATTTACTACTTTAGCTGGACTTCTTTTGGGCGCTAATCTTGGTTTTGTCAGTGTCTGTGTTTATATAATCATTGGCTTAATCGGTATTCCTATTTTCACTGAAGGCGGTGGCCCTGGATATATTTTTCAGCCAACGTTTGGTTATCTAATTGGTTTTGCCTTTGGTGCTTATGTCGCTGGATATCTCACACAAAATCGCACTAAATTATCTTTCATTTATCTACTATGCGTTAACTTCCTCAATCTTTTAATCGTTTATGCCTTTGGTATGGTTTATGTATATATCATCAACAATTTTTATTTAAACACTCCTATTGGTATTTGGCCTGTATTTTTATATTGTTTCTTATTAGCTGTTCCTGGTGATATTGTTCTTTGCATTCTCGCTGCCATATTAGGTAAAAAATTAATACCTAATTTAAAACATTATAAATAAATTATTTAGAAAAGAGATGTCTTATGAGTAAAGGTATTTTTATTACTGCAACTGGTACTGATATCGGCAAAACTTATGTTACTGCCTTATTAGTAAAAAAACTTCGCGAAGCTAATTTCAATGCTGGCTATTATAAAGCAGCTTTAAGTGGTGCTGATAATATCGCTGAAAGTGATGCTGGCTTTGTCAATCGCATTGCCAATATCCATCAAGATGAGCAAACTTTATTATCTTATCTATATAAAAATGCTGTATCTCCTCATCTAGCTGCTAAAATCGAAGGCAATCCTGTAGAAAAAGATACTGTAATTTCTGATTATGCTACTGTACAAAAAAATTATGATTATGTAACAGTTGAAGGTAGTGGTGGTATAATCTGCCCTATTCGCTATGATGATAAAGCTAAATATTTTCTCACAGATATCATAAAATGGCTACATCTACCAACATTGATTATCGCTGATGCTGGTCTTGGTACGATAAATTCTGTAGTATTAACAGTGGAATATTTAAAACATCAAAATATTAAAGTGCAAGGAATTATTTTAAATAATTACACTGGTGGCATTATGCAAGAAGATAATATCAAAATGATTGAAGATTTAACTGATATTCCTGTCATAGCTTTAGTAAAACCAAATGATAAAGATATCGATATTGATGCTAAATTTTTAGCAAGTTTATATTTATAATTAAAAACTAACTACAATTAAATATTAAATTCAAAAGAAATGGATTGATTTTATGTGTAATATTAATTGGATAGATGAAGATTTAAAATATATCTGGCACCCTTGCTCACAGATGAAAGATTATGAAGAATTAAAACCTATCGTTATCGACCATGGAAAAGGTTCTTATCTTTATGATATCAATGGCAAAGAATATATCGACATCATCAGCTCATGGTGGTGCAATCTCTTAGGACATGCCAATCCTAAAATCAATGAAGCTATCAAAAATCAATTAGATAATCTAGAACATGTTATTTTTGCCAATCTTTCACATAAACCAGCTATCAAACTTTGTCAGGAATTGATTAAAGTCGTGCCTAAAGGTTTATGCAAATTCAATTTCAGTGATAACGGCTCTGCTTCTGTAGAATGTGCTTTAAAGATGGCTTTCCAATACCATTATCAAACAGGCAATCCGCAAAAACAGCGTTTTATGTGTTTATCCGAAGGTTATCATGGTGAAACAATCGGTGCTTTATCCGTAGGTAGCATGGATTTATATGCAAAAATCTACAAACCAATGCTCATGAATGCTGTACATACATCAGCACCAGATTGTTATCGTTGCCCTTATCATCAAAATCGTGAAACTTGCAAATGTGAATGTTTCGTGCATGCCGAAGAAGATTTCGCTAAATATGGCAATGAATTAGCAGCTGTCATCGTTGAACCACTCATTCAAGGTAGTGCTGGTATGCGAATTTATCCGCCACTTTATTTAGAAAAACTTCGCAAACTCTGTGATGAATATAATGTATTATTAATCGCTGATGAAATCGCAACTGGCTTTGGTCGCACAGGTAAGATGTTCGCATTTGATTATACAAATGTTTCACCTGATATCATGACTATTTCCAAAGGTTTGACAGGTGGCTATATGCCAATGGCGATAACTATAACTACACAAAAAATCTATGATGCTTTTTATGCAGATTATAATGAAGGCAAAGCGTTTATGCACAGCCATACTTATAGTGGCAATCCATTAGGCTGTAGTGCAGCTTTAGCTGTACAAAAAATCTTGCGAGAAGAAAATATTTTAGCCAAAGCTCAAGATACGGCAAAATATCTCCATGAAAAATTACAAGCAACTTTCTTAAATCATCAAAATGTCGGTGAAATCCGCCATTTAGGCTTGATAAATGCCATTGAACTTGTAAAAGATAAAGATACAAAAGAAGCTTTCGACAGCAAAAAACGTCTTGGCTATCAAATATATAAAAATGCCCTCCAAAAAGGTTTATTGCTTCGCCCTCTAGGTGATGTATTGTATTTCAATCCGCCATTAAATATCGATAAACAAACATTAGACAAAGCCATTTCTATTTGCCATACTTCCATAAATGAAGTTTTAAATTCCTAAAATTAAAGACTATATTTAGACTAAAAATTTCTCTTAGTTTAAATATAGTCTTTTTTTATATATCTTTCCCTATAATTCCTTGATAATCTAGTTCTAAAAATTATATACTATAAAAAAACACATTTTTAGGGTATCTATATGATTTTACGCAAACAACAAAAAAAATTTAAATTACGCTTTCGTGCCTTTAAACGAAAACCATTTTTATTTTTACGTCATTTTTTACTCATCATTATTTTTCGTTTTTTCGGTGTCATTATTTGTTTGTTTTTCACAGTCTTACCTTTACCACTCAGCAACTTCATTCAACATTTGATGAATTTAAATCTATCGCTTAATTCACTAAAAGATATCCTCTCATCTGTAAAACAACTCGCTACTAATTTTTATACCATAATACCTTCAACCAATGATATTATGCGTTTTATCAAATCATTTTTGTTGAATTTTTCACCTAGCAATTTTTATAATATCTTACGCAGTCTACCTCATGATTTACGCCAATTATTTTTACAAATATTTGATTATTTACGTCAACGCTTAAAAGATATACGCTTATTTATCAGGTCTTTATTTCCCTTGCGACAAGCTTTCTCGCGATTTCATAAATTCATCATTACTCATGCTAGATTAGCTAGACGTCTATTTCGCAATCTATTAATGGTATTTTTTAACGTATTATTGATAAAAATATTATTCTTAATCATTATCCCATTACTTGGTATCAGTACTATTTATTTTATCGGTATAGACATCAGCTTGATTATCATTGCTACATTGAGTTTATTGACCTCACAATTAGGTACTTTAATCGGTAAATCAGTTACTAATATTCTCATTCGTCTATATGATATAATCCAACAACGAACAACTAAAATGAATATATTTTTATTTCTTATCGCTTTGCTTTACAATAAAATATCTTTATTTATCAAAAATATTCGTCTACGTTTAATTTTTCTTTTTAGTTGTCTTTTGCAAAAAATATGTCTATATTTTATTGCCCTTTATCTTTATTACAAAATCCAACGACAAAAATTCTAATTAAGGAGCATAACTTATGTATTCTAAAAAATCTCTTTCTCTTTTATTAGCACTTAGTGCATTTAGCTGTTTTATGCCCACTACATTTGCCAATGAAACACCTAATGCTCATAGCTTAGTTGAAAATAATAATCTCATTGCTTCACCTAATTACACTACAATTATCACTAAAGAACAAATACACGATAATCACTATAAAAATCTAGCAGAAGCTCTTTCTTATGCCAATGGTGTAACTGTAAATTCAGGCTCACTGAATACTTCTCATATGGTAGTGCGCATTGATGGAGATGATAGAGTAGCTATCTTCGTTGATGGTCGTCGCATGAATATGAATAAAGGTATCATGAGCGGTCGTGCATCTTATGATTTAGATTTATTGCCATCTATAATGAATGTAGAACGCATCGAAATTCTTCATGGTGCAGTTGGTTCTACATATTTAAATTATGATACTCCTGCTGGGGCTATCAATATCGTTACTAAAAAAGGCGATAAACGTGAAACAACTGTTGATTTAGCTGCTGGTGAACACGGCTCTTGGAAAGTTAAAGCCATAACAAGCGGTAGCTTAGATGATTGGTCATGGGTAGCTACTGGTGGCTTTGATAATGTCGATTATATGAAATATAAAGGCACAGATGACCACACTCATGAAATGCCAAATTCCGACAACAATCGCCGTGAAATGGCTTATCGCATTGATAAGAAATTGACCGACAACACTTCTTTAACTTTTGACTATGGTCATCTAAGCAACGATACAGGCACTTGGATATCCAAAAATTATCCACAGGATTATAATTATGAAAAATTAATCAATCATTTCGCACTCACTTATAATTATAAAGAAAATACTGAGACTCCAGCATTTTTAGCAATTTATCACTATTATACTCAAGGAGATAGCTATATCCCTACTGGGCTAAGTGATCAAGAAAATGAAAAGACTTATAGTCGCTGGGAAAATACTACTCAAGGTATTGATTGGCATGATGCTTGGAAAATCAGTAAAGACCACACCATTTCTGCGGGACTTACTTATCGTAAAGATGAAGTTGATAATATCAACAATGATTACAATAATATTTTCAGTGGCAATTATAATAAATCTATGGATAATTTTTCCGTTTACCTACAAAGCACTCGCCGTTTTGATAAATTAACACTGACTGGAACATCTGCTTACAATAATAACAGTGAATTCGGTGGAAAATACGTTTCTAATGGTGCTTTAGATTATAAACCTGATGAAAATACTGTTATCTATGCTTCTTTAAGTCAAATTTATGCTACACCATTTTTAGATGATTTATATTTCAATAATGCTCATATTCAAGGAAATCCTAATTTGCGACCAGAGACAGGTTATAAAGGTAGTCTAGGTGTACGTTATAAATTAAATCCTACAAGCAATATCAATTTCAATGCTTTCCTAGAAAATATAGATGATCCATTGGGCTGGAGATATGAACATAATAAATTCCATGCTGTAAATTTTGAAAATCAGAAAAAACGCGGTTTCCAATTAGAATATAATAAAATTTTCAGTCCAAAATACGATATGTCTCTTGCTTATACTCGTACAATCACACATACTGATTTTGCTGATGGTAATGGCAATCAAACTGATGTCAATGCAGTAGCTCCAAGTAGCTATAAACTTCGCTTTAGTTATCATGACGATACATGGCATAATAATATTTTACTAAATGCTGTATCTGGTAGAGATACAAATTATTATAGCGATAGCAATTATTATATACTTGACGCTAATCTCAATTATAAAATCAATGACCAATGGTCAACATATCTTAAATTAGCCAATATCACCAATGTATCTTATGAAACTATCGGCTCTTTCTTAGATGGAGATTGCCCTGCTCCTGGTAGAACTGTACTCATGGGTATGGAATATACTTTCTAATTAAATCTAAAATATAAATAATAAAAAGGTAGATTAATTCATATATTTAATCTACCTTTTATTTTTTTGCTCGTTTATTTTGCGATATTTAATTTTCAAATCATTTAATAATATTATTAAGTGTTTTTAGCAATGATAGCACCGATTACACCGCCAATTAATACAGCAGCTGTGATATCGCCTTTATCATAATCTTTGTCGCTATCATCATCGCGGTCATCTCTATCATCACGGTCATGACGTGGAGGTCTATCTCTATCCCAATCATCGTCATCATCATCATGACGAGGTGGTGGTGGAGTCCAATCATCATCGTCTCTATCAGGACGAGGTGGTCGCTTATCATCTCTGTCATCATCGCGAGGTGGAGGTGGTTTTTTCCAATCCTTATCCTCATCAGAGCGACCTCTATTCCAATGATCATCTTTATCAAAGCCGACTGTATTGAATTGCTGTTCATAAGCAACATTTGTATTCAAAGCTGCTGCTGAAGCTTGATTCATACTATAAACATAACTCACTGGACTGCATAAGAAACAAGATAATGATACAGCTGTTATAATTTTTTTCGCTCGCTTAGAAAATAATTCTTTCATTTTGCTACCCTCCCTATCTAAAAGTTATATACATATTAAATTAAACATCAAGTATTTTTAGCAATTACTGCACCAATTACGCCACCGATTAACACGGCAGTTGTGATATCTCCTTTATCGTAATCATTATCATCATCTTTATCGTGTCTATCATGTTTTGGTGGAGGAGGTGGTGGATCATGTCTTTCTTCATGACGAGGAGCTGCACTTACTGTGGATAATTGTACAGCGTAACTCACAGGGCTACACAAAAAACATGCTAGGGCTATTATTCCGATAAAATTTTTCAAACGTCCTTTAATTAATTTTAACATATTTACACAACCTTTTATACATCTTTTTTTATTTATGTACATCTTATACGTTAAATATATCATAAGAAAATTAAATTATACTTAAAATATTATTTAAAATTAATTAAAAAATCTTAGCTTATCCTTGCCAATAAAAAACTCATTATCTATAATGAAAAAAAGTATTAAATATTTTTAAAGGAGTATCTTTTATTTATGATAAATTTAAACAATCTCTTAACTGAAAAACGCAATCCTTATACATTAAATATTGATAATGTATCCACTTTGGAAATGTGTATGCTTTTAAACGAAGAAGATAAACGCGTAGCTATTGCCATCAGAAATGTTTTACCTCAAATTGCTATGGCTATTGATGAAATCACCTCTCGCCTCAAAGACGGTGGTCGTTTATTTTATATCGGTGCTGGCACATCAGGTAGACTTGGCATCTTAGACGCTGTGGAATGTCCACCAACTTACAGCACTAACCCTGAAATGGTACAGGGAATTATCGCAGGTGGTTATAATGCAATCTTCAAAGCTCAAGAAGGTGCAGAAGATTCTTTGACTCTTGCTCAAGAAGATTTACAAGCAAAAAATTTATCTGCCAAAGACTGTGTTGTCGGTATCGCAGCCAGTGGTAGAACTCCTTATGTAATCGGCGGATTAGATTTTGCCAATAGCATAAATGCCTTGACTATCGCCATTAGTTGCACTAGCAATAGTGAAATCAGCTCTCATGCAAAAATCGCTATCGAAGCTTTGACTGGCCCAGAAGCAATCACAGGTAGCACACGCATGAAAGCAGGTACTGCCCAAAAAATGATTTTAAATATGCTCTCCACTTGCACCATGATAAAATTGGGCAAAGTCTATAGTAATTTAATGGTTGATGTAAAATCATCTAATAAAAAACTCGAAGAAAGGGCAAGACGTATATTAATGGAAGCTACTAATTGCGACCGACAAACTGCTATTGATACTTTAGCCATCACTCAAGGCAAAGTAAAACCTGCAATTTTAATGCTACTTGCCAATATTTCCTATGAAGAAGCACTCTCTAGCTTAAATAATAATGAAGGTTTTATCTCTAAATCATTAAATAGTATGAAAAAATAATTGCGAGGTTTCTATGAATTTACACCAAACAGCTTTTGCTATCTATGAACTTATGAAGTCATTTTCTATCTTAAAAATAACTAATTGTATGACTAGACTTCGCTTACAATTAAACACAGAAGATATCGCTAATTTACCCTTAAAAGAATTAAAAAATATTCCCAATGTCTTAGGCGTAAACTTAAATGATAATGAACTACAAATCATCTTAGGCCCTGGAAAAGTAAATGAAGTAACTTCTGAATTCAAAAAATTATATGCAAATAAAAATCTTGAAACTAATGCTCAAAATACAAATCAAGATACAAATAACAATCAAAAACAATTTGGCAATGCCGAAGAACTTCATCAACAAATCCGTAAAAAAAATGCTACACCTTTTAAATTATTATTAAAACGCATTTCTAATATCTTCATGCCACTTATACCTGCATTTATCGCTTGCGGTCTAATTACAGGATTATTAAATATCGCTTTTAAAATTGATCCTACACTTACAAACTACCCTGCAATCCAAGTTTTACAAATAGCAGGAAATGCTGTATTTTTCGGCTTAAATATCTTTGTCGGCATCAACACCGCCAAAGAATTCCATGCTTCTCCCATGCTCGGCGGTACTATGGCAGCCATCATCACACACCCCATGCTCAACAATATCAGCCTATTTAATATAGATTTACTCGCAGGTCGTGGTGGTATCGTTGCCGTCTTATTAGTAGTAGCTTTTTCCTCATGGTTAGAAAACAAATTACACAAAATCGTGCCGAAAATTTTAGATTTATTCTTAACACCACTACTTGTAATTTTAATCGCCACCTTCCCTGCTCTATTCATCTTACAACCTATCGGCGGTATTATCGCTGAGACTATCGGCGTAGTTGTAACATCTGCAATTAATTCTGGTGGTGCTATCACTGGCTTTATCATCGGCGGTATCTTCTTGCCACTCGTTATGACTGGTCTTCACCAAGGACTGACACCTATTCACGCTGAACTGCTCAATCAATATGGTGTTACTATCCTTCTGCCTATCTTAGCCATGGCAGGAGCAGGGCAAGTCGGTGCTTCTATCGCTGTATATCTCAAAACTAAAAATAAAAAATTAAAACAAACTATAGCTTCTGCCCTTCCTGTCGGCTTCATGGGCATTGGCGAACCTTTGATTTACGGTGTAACCTTACCACTTGGCAAACCATTCATCTCCGCTTGTATCGGCGGTGCTTTCGGTGGTGCAGTCCAAGCATTTTTCCATGTAGGTGCTACCTCCATTGGCTTATCTGGTCTACCACTCACAGCAAGTACAGATAAAATGCTTTATTATCTAATCGGACTTTTCACAGCCTATATTTTCGGCTTTATCGCCACATTAATAATCGGCTTTAACGATCCTATCGAGGAGTGATATTTTGCAAAACGGCATTCCCATTTATCTTGGCTTAGATAATACATTAGAAGAAAATTTGAATTTAATTCATCTAGCCCATAAATATAATCTCAATCGCATTTTTACCTCATTTCATATACCAGAAACAGATATTTCCCATTTTCAACAAGATTTACAGACAATTTTAAAACTCACACAAAAATATAATATGGAAGTAATCTGTGATGTATCGCCAAACACTTTAGCTCTATTAAATTTAGATACATTAAATATCCAAGAATTAACTACTCTTGGCATAACTACACTTCGCTTAGATTTTGGCTACAGTGCCGAGCAAATAGCCAAATTAAGTCATCAAAATATAAAATTACAATTCAACGCTTCAACTATCACTCAAGAATTTCTTGATGAATTAAATCATTACCAAACAGATTTTCAACATATTGATGCACTCCATAACTTTTATCCTCGTGAAGGCACAGGTCTAAACGTAAAAAAATTACAACAACAAAACGAATTACTTCATAAATATAATATTTCCGTAGGTGCTTTCATACCTAGCTATAATAAAGCTCGCTCACCAATCAAAAAAGGCTTGCCAACATTAGAAATGCACCGCTATCAAACAGCCAGCCTTGCCATGCGACATCTAAAATTACTAGGTATCGATTCCATTTTTATCGGCGATAGCCTACCTACAGAAGACGAAATCCAAGAATTAGCTAATTTAACAGATGAATATATCTTATTAAAAGCAAAAAAATTAACACAAAATAAAGGCATACTAAAAGTCTTACAAGAAAACACCTTCACCGCTCGCCTAGATGAAGCAGACGGAGCCATTCGCACCCAAGAAAGCAGAGCATTATTCAAACAAATATATATCTGCCCTGAATATATCGCCCCTAGAGAAATAGGCTCTATCACCTTAGATAATGCCCTTTATGCACGCTACGCAGGAGAAATGCAAATCATCACCCATGCACAAAAAAAAGATAATAAAATCAATACCATTGCTAAATTATTAGACAGCGAATTAATTTTATTACCTTATATAAAACCAAATAGCAAATTTAAAATAAAAGTTTAAATTAAATTTATAGCTAAAAATCAATTACTTTTCTTTCATGAGCAAGAAAAGTAACAAAAGAACTCTACCTCCCGATACCAATTTTTCTTTGTCAATTATAAAACCATGACTATAACGCTCTAAACTCGCTT